>CAZSMB010000064.1:0-7112 GCA_964607625.1 uncultured Sphingopyxis sp.
TTCGCCCTTCACCTTTTCGAGCTTGAGCGTTCCGGTCGCGCGCGCCGCGATATTGTCGCTGCGCGCCAGCCGGGCATTGTCGAGGGTAGCGGTCAGGCTCATCGGATATCCGTCGGCCTGCGCAAGGCTGACATAGCCGTTCGCCTTGATGGTACCGTCGCCCGCGGTGGCGTCCAACTGCTCGATCTCGAGCCGATTGCCGCTGAAGCGCCCGTTTACGCTCATGTCGGTGAGGCGCGTGCCGTAGGTGACATTTTCATAGGTGAGCTTTGTCCCGCGCACGACACCGTCGAGACAGGGATCGGCCACGCTGCAACTGAAATCCGCTGCCACCGCAACCGGGCCCGCAATTCGCTGGTCGGGCATGCCGGCAAAGGACGACAGCGTCTCGGCGGGACCGTTGTAGCGTATGCCGCCGCTGAGCGGAGCGGCGCGCAGCCGCTCGGTCCACGCGCCCGCCCCGGGGCCGAGCGGCCGCAACGAAGCCTGTAGCCGTCCGATCACGCTGCCGCGCTTGCGGATCACGGCGCGCGCCTCGCCGCCGTCGGCGAGCAGCTTGCCGGCGAAATTGATGTCGACGGGATCGCTCACCTGCGCCGCCGTCGTGCGGGTGAAATTGTTGACGGTCAGGCGCGCATCGGCGCGGGGGAAGGCATCGGCGCTTGCCTGCTCGAAATCGAGGCTGCCGGTCGCGCGGCCACCAAGCCCCATGTCGGGGTAGACGGCGTTGAGCAGCGCCATGTTTACGCGGTCGAGACGGCTCTGCAACAGGATGCCATCGCCGTATTTCCCGGCAATTCGTGCGCTGCTCCCCCGCCCGAGATCGATCGTCGTCGGCAACAGCTCATAGCCGTCGGCGCCAGGCACGATGCGCGCGGGCGACTTTGTTTCGAAGGCAATCCCGGTCGCGCGTCCCTTGATCGAGGCGCGCCAGAGATCGGGGGCGAGGTCGGCGTTCGCCGCGATGCGGAACGGGACACCGCTCGTCCCCTCGACAAGCGCCTGCGCGCGCCCCTTGCCGCCGGCATAGTCGACCTTCACGCGCCCGACCGCTATGTCGATTTCGCGAAGCCGGGTATCGGCGAGCTGGATATCGGCCACCACGCGCGGCTGATCGTAGAGGGTGACGTCGGCGTCGACCACCGCCGAACCGACGGTCAGGCCGGCTGGCCCGGGCAGGGTCATATTATTGGCGCGCACATTGATGGCCGCCGCCTGATATTGCCCATCCGCGCTCAGGCGGACGAGGCCGCCCAGCCCCTGCCCCGACGCATCGAGGCGACCGGTGAAGGGGCCGGCTTCGCTCTGCACGAGGCGCCCCTTCATTTCGATCCCGGAGAGGTCGGCGCGCTCGACGTCGATCGTCAACGGACCCGCCGCGGTGAGCAGGACCACGTCGGCGGACAGCGGGCCGTAATCGGTGTCGCCGGTCGCGGCGAGGCGATAGCCTTTCGGTGCGCCGGTCAACCGCGCCTCGAGATTGGCAAGGCCGATCCCGAGCCCCGGACGCTCGGCGCGCAGCACCGCGCGCGGATCGCTGATCGTCCCCGCGACCTCGACGCCGAGCGGGCCATATTGCGCCGAACGCGCTCGCGCCGCCAGCTGGATGCGGCCATCGGGCGCATAGCTCCCCTGCCCGCCGGTGATGTGCAGTAACGGCGCGGACAGGCGCAGATTGCTGAATCGTACGATGCCGTCGGTTCCGTACCGGACAGCCGCGGTGGTGACGGCATTGCCGCCCAGCAGGTTGCGTACGCCGGTGTTGAACAGCTGCGTCGACCGCGCGCGCACGTTGCCGGCAATCTCGAACCCGCCGCGCGGGGCGGTTTTCAGGTCCATGTCGGTGTCGATATTGAACACCCCGACGCTTTCGATGCGGTAATTGTTGACCCGCCCGTCGATCGCGCCGGTATAGAAGCCCTTGTTCAAATCGGCGACGACGATCGCCTTCGCGTCGATCCGCGGCGAGCGCAGCCGCAGATTGTCGCTGAGCAGACGGCCCGCGCTATACGCCAGGTCGCCATCGAGGCGAACCTGGGTCAGCTGTCCACCGGCAACCGTGTCGAGCCCCCGGATGCGCGCCGCGCGCCCTTCGACCGGAATCACGATTTGATCGGCATCGACTCGCGCCTTGCCAGCGAGGCTCAACGCTTCGACAAGGATGTCGTTCACGCCAAGCGCATTCGCCCTGGCCTGATACTCGATCGTCGGCGTCGCAAAGGCTCCGTCGAACCGGGCGGTAGCACGCACGCCATTGCCCCGCATTCCGGGCGCGATCGCACCGGGCCGCAGCAGTTGGAATGCCAGGTCGAGCCCATTGTAGCGATTGTTCGCCAGGTCGAGTCCGCCCCCGACGTCGAGACGGAACGCGTCCGACGACACCCCGCCGTCCAGCGCCGCGCTGCGCTCGGCGAGTTTCGCCGTCAGGTCGATATCGGTGCGGGGGCCGAGCAGCGCCGCAGCCGATCCCTCGAACAAGCGTGAAAGCTCTGTCCGTCCCTTGACCGCGAATGTCCCGTCGCGGGCGGCGAGGCCGATGCGTGCAAGGGGTTTGGCACCGAGGTCCGCGATGAGCGTCCCGTCCCATTTCGTCCAGTCGCCGCGGCCGTCGAGCCTGGCGGTGAGCGGTTCGTCGAACCCGCCCATTGCCGCGAGGACGCCGCCTTGCGGCGCGCGAAGGTCGAGCGTCATCGCGAGCCGGTTCTTTTCGGGGACGGCATCGAGGAGGAGCCGAACCGCGTCACCCTTCGCATTCGCGCCGATCGTTTCGGCTTCGGCGATGACCTGCGCACGCCGGTCGGCGATCGCGACCTTGCCGGACAGCCGCGCTTCCTGCCGCTCGCCCGCGACCGCCGGTTCGAATATGATCCGGTCGACCTGCAGCTTGCCGATATCGATATCGATATCGGGGAGCAGAGGTTCGCCCGTGTCGGGCACGTCCTTGAACGCGGGGAGGCGTTCGACGGTCATCGTCCGGGCGGTCGCCGAGCGGATGTCGACGTGATTGGCGAGGAAGGCGAATGGGCGCCAGTCGACCTTGACCTCTGGCGAGGTGACAAAACGCCCCTTCGGATCCGATATCGAAAGGTCGCGGATGACCATCTCGCCATAGAGCGAGCCATCGAGGCGGCCGATGCCGATCTTCATCCCGTTTTCGAAGTCATATTTTTCGATCTGGGTTACGACGAAGCGGCGCCCAGCGTCGCTGTTCAGGCCGATCAGGAACAGCGCGACGAGCGCGATCGTGCCCAGCAGTGCGATTCCCGTCCAGCGCGCCAGGCGGCGCGGCCAGGGCTTGCCGCCCGCCTCTCGCGTCTTGGGCGCCGTTTCCGGGTGCGTTTCGACGGCCATCAGAACGCCTGGCCGATCGAGACATAGACGCTGATCTTCGACTCGCCCGGCTGGCGATCGATCGGCGTCGCGATGTCGAACCGCATCGGGCCGAAGTTCGTGTAGTAACGCGCACCGACACCCGCACCGAAACGCAGGTTGGAAAAGGTCGGCGTCGAGCCGCGATAGACCTGCCCGGCATCGACGAAGCCGACGACGCCGAAATTGCCGAACCGATACCGCGCCTCGACCGCGGCTTCGTTGACGCTGCGCCCGCCGATGGGATCGTTGTTCGGATCCTTGGGGCCAAGTTCCTGATAGCCGAATCCGCGCACCGAACCGCCGCCGCCGGCGTAGAAGCGCCGCGATGGCGCAAGCCGCTCGCGCGCCGCGCCGAGGATCGACGCTACGCGGACACGCCCCGCGAGCACGATATTGTCCGTAACAGGATAATAGCCGCTCGCGTCGATGCGCGTGCGAACATAGGGCGAAAAACTGCCGCGCATCGAGCCTTCGGGCTGGATCAGCGTCGTCAGGCGAAAGCCCTTGGTCGGATCCAGCAGGCTATCGGTGCGGTCCATCCCGACCTGTCCGGTCAGACCCAGGATGGTGTAGAAATCGTTGACGCGCTCGCCGGTGGCAAAGTCGTAGTCGTCTTCGCGCGTCGCGATCAGGTCTGCGCCATAGGCATAGGTGAACTTCTTTTGCCACAAAGGCGTGGAATCATAAGCCCAGCGTACCCCAACGCGTCCGGTCAGCGCGTTATAGGCGTCGTAACGGCTGCGCGTCGCTTCGGCGACCAGCTCGAACGTCTTGTCGCGCTGGCCGGCATTCGATCGCCGCATCGTGACCCCCAGGCCCTGTTCCTGCGTCCCGGCGACCCCGCGAACGATCAGCGCGCCCTCCGGCGGGAACAGGTTGCGATGCGTCCAGCTGCCGACGAGGCGGATCCCCTGTCCGGTCCCATAACCCGCGGTCGCGGCTATCGTGCGGGGCGGTCCCGCATCCTGCGTCACTTCGACGCTGACATATTCGGTCCCGTCGCCCGCGTCTTCGCCGGTGCGCTTGGGCTCGACCGCGACGTTCGAAAACAGCCCTGTCGCGACGAGGGCCTGGCGCAGATCGTCGACTTTCCGGCTATCGTACAGATCGCCGCGCTCGAAGCGCGACAATATCCCGACATGGTCGGCATCGAAAGCCAGGTCGCCTTTGGTTTCAAATCCGTCGAACCGGGAACGCGGTCCTATGTCTACGGGAAGGGTGTAGGCGCCCTCCCCTGTTGCTCCATCGAGCAGGATATCGCGCTGCCCCACCTTGGCGAAAGGATAACCTTCCTCGGGCAGCTTGAGCGCAATGGCCGCTTCCGCGCCCTGAACGCGCTCGGCGACGATCGGCTCACCGACGGCAAGCGGGAAATTATCCTCGATCAGCCGCGGCGGTACGGTGGGATCGGCCTTGATGTCGATCGACGAGAACGCATAACGCTGCCCCGGCGTGACCGCGATGACCGCCGTCAACGGGCCGCGGCGGCGCCGGCGCCCTTCGCCGGTTTCGGCGGCGTCATCTTCCCCGGCCACCGGCGCGCGATCGATCCGCGTCTCTATGGACGCGTCATAATAGCCTTCCGACGACAAGATCCGCTGCATCAACTCGGCATCAGCGCCCAGCCGCGCCCGGAGCATCGCCACATTGTCCGCCTTGCCGTCGCCATCGCGAAGCGCGGAAAGATCTTCGAACAGATCGTCGAGGTCGATGTCGGAGGATTGATCGACCGCATCGAGCCCCGTCACCTGCACGCTATACTCGACGCTGCGGTCGCGTCCTTCTTCTTCGGGTTCGGCAAATTCCACCGGCTCGACATTGAAATCTTGCAGGGCGGGAAGCGGCGCTGCGAGTTCGCGGTCGCTGATCGGTGCGTCACCGATTGCCTCGGCGGCATCGCCATCAGCCAGTTCGGGCACGGGCGCGGCGGCGCCCACGGGCGCGGCGGCCGCGTCCTTGCCCGCACCGGACGCCGTCTCTCGCTCCGCCTTCGCCTCGTCGGCCTGGCGGCGTTCGAAATCGGCTATCGATTCGAGCGGGCGGTCGAGTTCCGGATCGTCGTCGGCACCGATCGGGGGCACCGCATCGTCGAACTCGTCGTCGCCGATGATCGGTGCGACTTCGGGAAGCTGGACATCGGGCGGCGGGGGTGTGGGCGCGCCAATGGCGCCGGATTCGTCGCGATCCGGTTCGTCGCCGTCCCGGGATTGTTCGGCAGTTTCGCCCGGACCGCGCGCACCGGCCTTTTCCGCTTCGGATTGCGGCGCGGCCCGCTGCGCCATGGCCGGGGCAGACAGCGCGACCGAAGACACCGACAGGGCAAGGAGCGCCCGCGCGACGGAGCGCGTGCAGCCGAAAAATAACCAAGGTTTTTCAATATATCGCATCAAGTCTCTGCCGTGCGGCCCTTGTGACCTGCCCGCAGCGGCAGCGCAACATCATTCTCTCGCCTTTGCGGTCAACCGAACGCCGCGAAAACCCGCCGAAAGCGTCAGCTATCGGCGCCGAACAGGTCGCGGCTATAGACCTTGTCCGCCACATCGGCGAGGTCATCGGTGACGCGGTTGGCGATGATGACGTCGGCTTCGCGCTTGAACGCGTCCAGATCGGGCACGACGCGCGAATTGAAGAAGAGGTCCTCCTTAAGCAGGGGCTCGTGGACGATGACCTCGATCCCCTTGGCCTTGACCCGTTTCATGATGCCGAGGATGCTGCTTGCACGAAAATTGTCCGACCCCGCCTTCATCGCGAGCCGGTGGATGCCGACGACGCGCGGAGACCGCTTGATGACCTCACCCGCGATGAAATCCTTGCGCGTGGTGTTGGAGGATACGATCGCCTGGATCAGGTTCTGCGGGACATCCTTGTAATTGGCCAGCATCTGTTTCGTATCCTTGGGCAGGCAATAGCCGCCGTAGCCGAAGGACGGATTGTTGTAGAAGGACCCGATCCGCGGGTCGAGGCATACTCCCTCGATAACCTGGCGCGGATCGATGCCGTGGTGCGAGGCATAGCTGTCGAGCTCGTTGAAGAAGGCGACCCGCATCGCGAGATAGGTGTTGGCGAAAAGCTTGATGGCCTCGGCCTCGGTATTGCCCGTCTGCAGGACGTCCGCGTCGGGCTTAAGCGACGCATCGAGCAGCAGCCCGGCGAATTCCGCTGCGCGCGGATGCGTGTCGCCCACGATGATCCGCGAGGGATGAAGATTGTCGTAGAGCGCCCTGCCCTCGCGCAGGAATTCCGGAGAAAACACGATGGTATCGCTGCCCGTTTCGGCGCGCATCCGCTCGGTGAAGCCTACGGGCACGGTCGATTTGACGACGATCAACGCCCCCGGGGCCATGGCCAGCGCATCAGAAATCACCGCCTCGACCGTGGTGGTGTTGAAATAGTTGGTATCGGGGTCATAGTCGGTCGGCGTCGCGACGATCACGAACTCGGTGCCGTCATAGGCCAGGGACTTGTCGGTGGTGGCCGTCAAATCAAGCGGCTTGTTCGCGAGATACTCCTCGATCTCCGGATCGGAGATGGGCGATGTCCTGTTGTTGAGCAGTTCGACCTTCTGCGGATCGATATCGAGCGCGACGACCCGGTTGTGCTGCGCGAGCAGGACCGCATTGGAAATGCCGACATAGCCGGTACCGACGACCGCGATCTTGCGGCCGGAACTCGTTTGCGCGGGAGAGTCGGGCAATGTCTGTATCCTGTCAATTGTGGAGCCGCCGTCCCCTAGCAAGCTC
>CAZSMB010000064.1:7212-8707 GCA_964607625.1 uncultured Sphingopyxis sp.
TTCACGGCATCCATCGCAGCCGCGCGCGCAATCGGATCGGCGCCCTCGCTCTCGATCGCGCGCCACCAGTCGGCAATCCACGGTGCCATCACGTCGGGACCGGGCAGCAGCGCCGCGAGCGGATCGCCGTCACCGCGCAGCAGCGCGGCGAGAGCCCGGAAGAAGCCGGTGAAATCGACGCCATGCCGTTCAAGCTCGGCGAACAACGCATCGATCAGGTCGCCCTCGCCTTCGCGTTCGTGCGCGAACCCCAGCTTGGCGCGCATCCGCGCCAGCCAGGCGGCGCGAAAGAGATCGGGAATACGCGCGACGATCGCCTTCGCTTCCTCGACCCCGGTCTCGTCGACGGCATGGATTGCCGGCAGCAGAGCTTCGGCGAAACGCGCCATGTTCCAGTGCATCATCTGCGGCTGGCGCCCGTAGGCATAGCGACCGTTCGCATCGATCGAACTGAACACCGTATCCGCGGCAAAACGGTCCATGAAGGCGCAGGGGCCATAGTCGATCGTCTCACCGCTGATCGCGACATTGTCGGTGTTCATTACGCCGTGGACGAAGCCGACGGCGAGCCAATGCGCGACAAGCTCGCATTGCAGGTCGATGACCTTTTCCAGCAGCGCAAGCGGCGGATTGCCGGCTTCGGCGAGTTCGGGAAAATGACGCTCGATCGAATAGTCGGAGAGCCGCTTCAGATGGTCGGCGCCGAAATGGGCGGCGAAGAACTGGAAGGTGCCGACGCGGATGTGGCTGCTCGCCACGCGCGTCAGGACCGCACCCGGGTGGGCCCGCTCGCGCTGCACGCGCTCGCCGGTCGCGACCGCGGCGAGCGAGCGGGTCGTGGGAACGCCCATCGCCGCCATCGCCTCTGACACGAGATATTCGCGCAAGACCGGGCCGATCGCCGCCTTGCCGTCGCCGTTGCGGGAAAAGGGCGTGGGCCCCGACCCCTTGAGCTGGATATCGAACCGCGCGCCGTCCGGCGCGACCACTTCCCCGAGCAGCAGGGCGCGGCCATCGCCGAGCTGCGGCGAGAAATGCCCGAACTGGTGGCCGGCGTAGGCCTGCGCGAGCGGGGCGGCGCCTTCCGGCAGATCGGCGCCGGACAGGAAGCGGGCGATGTCGGCGTCGCCCGCGTCGAGGTCGAGGCCCAGGCGCCGCGCGAGGGGGTGGTTGAAGGCGAGCAACCTGGGTGCAGGCGGAGGCGCCGCCTCGGCGGGCGCATAGAATCCTTCCATCGCGGCATGGAAGCTGTTGTCGAAGGCGAAGGTCATCGGTGCGTATCCTGGCATCTATGTCGGGCTCATGGCGCCTGATGACAAGTCGCCCCGCCCCGGGACGCTATCCCGCCCTGTCGCCATCCAGCGCCCTATCCCCCGCTCCGTTCCGGCGTCACCAGCCGGAGCGCCTCGATCGTGATTTCGGCCGACGCATTGCGGCCCTGTGGGTAGCCGCGCATGACGAGGTCGGGGTAGTCGCACGGTGCAGGTCCATCCGC
>CAZSMB010000064.1:8807-13886 GCA_964607625.1 uncultured Sphingopyxis sp.
GCGCGCATGGCAATGCCCAGCGCCTCCTTGCGCAAGCCTTGCCGAACCATCGCATCGAGCGACGGCTTCAATTCGGCGTGACTCAGCTGGTCGCCATCGTCGAGCATCCGGTTCAACAAGCGCACCCGCGCCGCCACGCTGGTCGGATTTTGCGCCTTTGCAATGAAATGAAGATATTTCACTCGCCAGTGCGGATGCTTCTCCAGCCGGCCGGCAAGCAACGCCGTCGCCTGCGGGACCGCCTCGATCTGGAGCAGAACCGGCAGGATATCGTCGGTGAGCTTCCCTCGCCGCAGCAGCGCATCGATATGAAGAATCGCCGCATTCGGATCGTTCGTCCGGGCCGCTTCGACGATCAGATTCTGCTGGGTCGGTGTGTCGCGCCACCCCAGCTCGTTCAGCGTTTTTGTGAACGATTGCCGCCGTGCGGCCGCCAGATCGCCCTTCGCCTCGGTCGCAAAAAGCAGATTCAGCTTGGCCTGGTCCAGCGGTTGCCGGGCAAGCAGGCGCCGCAATTTGGCGGAGACCTCCGGAGTGGCCCGCGCATCGGCCGCGCTCAACAATTCCCACGAAGGCTCGCCCCGAATGCGCTCACCGGCCTGCTGCGCGAACGCAAAAATGGTCAGCCCCAAAAGCGCCGCGAAAATCGCTATCGCCGATCCGATACGCATCATTGATCGGCCCCTTCGTGACGACCGGCACGTGTCCGCAACCGGACCTTTTCCACCGGGTCGGCAAAAAAGACCGCGAGGATCACGGCGAACAGCACCGCGATTGCCTGAGTCCGCAGCGGATAATCGACGACCGAGTGCGCCCCGATCACCAGCAGCGATATCATGGCGGCCGCACCGAACGGAGGCAGCGCCCGCCTGCCAGTGAGCATCGCGACCGCGCGGACGCCGATCGCCAGGACGAAGGTCCCGAGCGCGATCAGCCCGGGAATGCCCGCCTCGATCAATATCTCGAGATACTCGTTATGCGCGCGGTTGATATAGCTTGGCCGCAGACTGTCGATCTGCTCGATCGCGGCATAGGATGGCACGAAACTCCCCATCCCGCTGCCCCAGGGGAAATATTGCGTGACCAGCGGCCAGCTCGCCTGCCATATCTCCCAGCGGCCGTCGTCCTTCACATCGTTGAAACGGGCAAGCGCCTGATCGACGACACTGCTGTAACTGAGGAAGTAGACGACGACGATCGTCGCGACCACGAGACCGATCGGCAGCCAGGGTCGCCTGCGGCCGAGCCCGCTGAAAAAATGCACGTAGCTGATCAGGGCCAGGCTGACCACCGTCAGGCCGAGAGCCGCGCGCGAGGTCGTTCCAACGACCACCGCAAGAAACGTCACGGCCAGAATGGCCGACCAGGACGCCGCCGCCTGCCAGGGGCGAACGTAGCGGTGAATGACCGCGATGCTGAAGCATGCGGCAACCGCGAGCATCAGGCCCTGATGATTGCGATTGGCGAAAAAGCCGATCAAATTGCCGCGATGCCCGCTGGCGAAGAAATCGAGCACGGCGCCCCGCGTCGCCACCTGGACGATGCCAACCGCAACGGATAGCGCCGCCACGGCCAGAAAGATGAAGATGCACCGCGTGCGGGACCGCGCGTCCAATGTCGTTGCCGCAATGAAGGCGGCATAGGGCGGCAGCAGAATGAGCAGTGCGAAGAGCGTGTTGCGGGGGGTCAGCGTAAGCGGGTGCCACTGGCCGGCGGCTCCCACGAGCTCGAAAACCGAAGCCGGCGTATCGCGGCCCGGAAGCGCACTCCACACCGCCGGGGGCAACGGGATCAACTGCGCGAGAGGCACCAGCGGCACGAGAATCAACGCAATTCGAAGCAATAGCGGCAATCTGGCGAGAGCGGGGCCGGCTCCCGCCACGACGGTCGTCGCAACCAGCAGCGATCCGATCAGGCACAACAGAAAAATGCGCGCATTTGCCCCGATGTGCCCGCCGCCCAGCAACAGGGCGGAGAGCAGCAACAGGTAAAGCAGGATTTCCGTAACCCTGCTCGCCAATATCTGCCGACCGGCAGCGCCGTGACCAGTTGCCATGACCGAAATATCTCTTTCAATACCACAGATTGAGCGGCGCACCGCAGGGATGCCGAAACAGCCCGCCCCGGTCAAACCGCGTTCCAAGCCTGCCTCGCTCTAGAAATACACCGCCATGCCGTCAACGGCGAGCCGTGAGACGATGCGGCGGGACAACGCGACGAGATGAGCGCGCGGGCCTGTTCACTGCAACAAACCAGCGCCAAAAGCGTTTCTGGACGCGGCGTATCAGCGGCCGCTTTTCGGGCTTAGAGGGGCTCAGGTGAAATTTGCCAAGGTTGACAAATGCATACCTGCGCGTCAGGGCATCCGGGCTAGTGTGCAGTGCAACATAGCAGGGTCGCCCATACATATACGAAAGCAAAATTGCTGGCTTTTGGTGCCGGTGATCAGAGTTCGACGTGAGATTGTGAGGCCCAGATGAATTTCGAATCTTCCTTTGGCGGTGCCAAGCCCCCCAAGATGGATGGCGCCAGGCGGCCCGACATGCACCCGCTGCCTGCAAGATTGGGCAGGAGGACGCTGAGCCTGCTGACGGGCAAGAAGCGCAAGCGCGCGTTGCTGGCCACATGGTCGCTGATCGTCGACCTGCTGTGCATCAGCCTCGCGTTCGTCGCGGCAAGCCTTGTGCGTCACGGCTATCTCGACGACGACCAGGTCGTACGGATCCTGATCATCCTGCTTCCGATCTATTCGGGGATCAGTCTCAACAATCGCGCGCACAAAGTCACCGCGCTGCTGGAAAATTTCAAGAGCGCGACTCGCGCGGCAACGGCCTTCCTGTTTGCCGCATCGTCGATCCTGCTCGTGGCGTTCTTCCTGAAGATCGGCGCGGATTTTTCGCGTTTGCTGTTCGGAATCGGTACGCTGATCGGCTTTAGTCTGCTGGTAGCATGGCGAAACGTCCTCGCGGCCGTCGCCCGCCATTATCTCGGCGCGTTCCCCTTTGCGACCCTGTGCATCTACGACGACGTTCCCCGCGGCATCAGAAGCGGCGACGGATCGATCGCCGCCAGCGATTTCGGACTTTTGCCCAATCCCGGCGACCCGGCCATGGTCGACAATCTCGGTCATCTGGCGCGCGGAATGGACAGCGTGGTCGTCCATTGCTCTGCGGAAAAGCGCATCCAGTGGGCCTTCATGCTCAAATCGCTCGACGTTCCGACCGAGATCGTCATGCCCGAGCTCGACGCGCTGGCGCCGCTCTCGATCGCGCAGCGGTCGGGCCAGACGAGCCTGGTGCTGACGAGCGGGCCGCTCGATTGGTCGCAAAGGTTGATCAAGCGTAGCTTCGATCTCGCGGTGACGCTCGCGATACTGCCGGTGCTGGCTCCGATCCTCGCGGTCGTTGCGATCGCGATCAAGCTCGACAGCCCGGGACCCGTTTTTTTCAAGCAGGATCGTATCGGCCTCGGCAACCGCAAGTTCAAGATATTGAAATTCCGTTCGATGCGGGTGGACATGCAGGATGAACGGGCCGCCAAGCTGACCGAGCGAAACGATCCGCGTGTCACGCGCGTGGGCGAATTCATCCGCAAGACGAGCATCGACGAACTGCCCCAGTTCCTGAACGTCCTGTTCGGCGACATGAGCCTCGTCGGCCCGCGGCCCCACGCCGAGCTCGCCCTGGCGGGCAAGTCGCTCTATTGGGAAGTCGATTCCAGCTATTGGCATCGCCATGTGGTGAAGCCCGGCATAACCGGTCTCGCGCAGGTTCGGGGGCACCGCGGCAATACCTTCCACGAACAGCAGTTGCGCGACCGGTTGAACGCCGACCTGGAGTATGTGTCCGAATGGTCGCTCACCTCCGACATCAAGATCCTGCTCCAGACCGCCGGGGTGTTGTTTCATAACAACGCCTTTTAATTAAGCGACAGGGGGTGCGGAAGAGCACACGCCTCCGCGCCCTCCCCTGCACCTCACTCCGCCCGGACACGCGATACCATAATGAAAATCCTGCATATCTGCGAAACCATCAAGGGTGGCGTCGCTACCTATCTCAACACATTCGACGTCTTATGCGGCGGCGAAACCGACAATATCTACCTTGTGCCTCAGCATCATGCGGACCAGTTGAAAGTCGAAGGGCGGATCGAAACTTTTCCGGCTACAGGGCGCGGCGCGGGAACAGTCGCAGCCTTGTGCCGCTCCGCACTGCGGACGGCGCGCACCGAAAAGCCCGACATTTTATTCTTTCAATCCTCATTCTCGCTAATCGCGATGGCCTGGCTGCGGCTTCATCGCGTCCCGGGGAAATATGTTTATTGCCCGCATGGGTGGGCCCTGATCCGATACACCGAACAGCCCCTCAAGCGACGAATCGCCGCGGCCATCGAAGGACGACTGGTTGGGCTCTCAGACCTCGTCATCGACGTCTCCAAGAACAGCAGAGCCTTGACAAAGATGCACCGTTACCGCGGGAACCATGTCGTAGTTGAAAATGCGTTGAGCGATCTCGACCACGAACCGAGCCAAACGCCGTATCGACACGTGGCAGGCGACAAGATCAATCTGTTGTATGTGGGCCGTTTCGACCGAGCAAAAGGACTGGACTTATTGCTTGATGCCTTCCGACTAGCCGTGCAGCGCAATCCGGCGCTGCAACTGCATGTTGTGGGGGCAAGCGCCATCGAAGTAGGCGGCGTGCCGCCCGCAACCGCTCCACACATAGAGTTCCATAGCTGGGTTCCCCTGCAAGAGGTGGCGGCCTTTCACCGTTTCGCGGACCTTGTAGTCATTCCGTCCCGATGGGAGGGGTTGCCCATGGCGTTGATCGAAGCATTAAGGGCTGGTACCCCCGTTATGGTATCGCAGCGTAGCGGGCTCCCCGAACTGATCGAGCCGAAACGCAGCGGCTATGCGGTGAAACTGACGGTCGAACATTTTGCCGAAAATCTGGCGTCGCTGGACCGTGCAGAGTTGGCAAGGATGCGGCCTGCTGCACGGCAACTATATGAACAACGCTATGGCGCGGCACGATTTCGAACAGAGACTATGGCGGCGTTACGCGGCGCGCTGGGTTA
>CAZSMB010000065.1:0-13845 GCA_964607625.1 uncultured Sphingopyxis sp.
TCCATGACTTCGGCGCTGCTATGGATCCCGGATCAAGCCTGTCCTGAGCTTGTCGAAGGGTCCGGGATGACGAATGCCTGTGAACGACCGGTTGTGGTCCCTTACCAACGTCATCCCGGCGAAGGCCGGGATCTCACCCTGACGGTTTTACGCACCGGCGAGATCCCGGCCTGCGCCGGGATGACGGATAGGCAACGTCCGCTCTCCACCCCCAAGCGGTCATTTCGCGAAAGACCCCGTTCCTCCCTTTGGGAACGTTCCCTTGCATAGCTATGCGGGCCCCGATAGCGGATGGTCAGCCGCGAGCGCTCTCGCTAGCGTCGGCGGATAAGGGGAGGGTCACCCTCCCGCATAGGATGGGGAGACGATTTCATGGCCCTTGCGCCCAACGCCAGCAGCAGCAGCGACCCGAACCCCGTCGAAAGCGAAGGGTCGCATGTCGACGCCCCCGAGCTGCGGTTGTTCGTGCTGGGCCTGTTCTTCATCTTCGGCGGCATCACCTCGCTCAACGACGTGATCATTCCCAAGCTGAAGGAACTGTTCACGCTGAGCTTCTTCGAGGCGTCGCTGGTGCAGGTGTGGTTTTTCGTCGCCTATGCGATCGTCGGCATTCCCGGCGCGCGCCTGGTCAAGCGGATCGGCTATATGCGCGGCGCGGTGGCGGGGCTGGCGACGATGATCGTCGGCTGTTTCCTGTTCATTCCGGCGAGCCAGACCGCGGTGTTCGGCCTGTTCCTCTTTGCCTATTTCGTTCTCGCGAGCGGCGTCGTGCTGGTGCAGGTGGTCGCCAATCCGCTGATCAGCCTGCTCGGCCCGGCAAAGACCGCGCACAGTCGGCTGACCTTTGCCCAGGCGTTCAATTCGCTGGGGACGACGATCTTTCCCTATTTCGGTGCGATCCTGATTCTCGGCGGGCTGGCGAAGGTCAGCGCCGACCAGCTTTCGGGGATCGAACTCGACGCCTATCGTACCGCCGAAAGCCAGGCGATCGTGCACGGCTATCTGGGCATCGCAGCCGCACTCGCGGTGGTTGCGGCGGCGGTATGGCTGTTCCGCAATCGCCTGAAGGGGGAAAAACACGAGGCCTCGACGCTGGCCGACGGCCTGGCGCTGCTGAAACGCCGGCGTTTCGGTTTCGGGGCGCTTTGCATCTTCCTCTATGTCGGCGCCGAGGTCGCAATCGGCAGCTTCCTCGTCAATTATCTGGCGCAACCGCACGTCCTGAACCTGTCGGATGCAGAGGCGGGCAAGCTGCTGTCCTTTTACTGGGGCGGGGCGCTCGTCGGCCGATTTATCGGATCGGGCCTGCTGCGGGTGATCAATCCGGGGCTGCTGCTCGCGATGGTCGCATGCGGGGCGCTGGCGCTGATCGGCGTTTCGGTAAGCAGCAGCGGTACGGTTTCGGGCTATGCACTGATCGCCGTCGGGCTGATGAACTCGATCATGTTCCCGACGATCTTCAGCCTCGCATGCGAAAAGCTCGGCGCGCGGGCGGCCGACGGGTCGGGGATCATCAATGTCGCCATCGCCGGCGGCGCGGTGATCCCGGCGCTCTATGGCGCGCTGGCCGACCATGTCGGGCTGGGCACCGCGCTGGCGCTGCCCGCGCTCTGCTATGCCGTCATCGCGTCGTACGGCCTCTATGCGCGGCGGCCCGCCGAGGCGCCGGCGTCAGTCGTCGCCGTCTGATATAAAGGGATTGCCCCGCAGCGACCGGCCGGCGGTTTCGGGCATATATTTGAGTGCGACGAGCCCGACGAGGCACGAGAAGATCATATAGTAAGCGGGCATCAGCTGGTCCCCGGTCCAGCTGATCAACCCGCTGCCGATCGCGGGCGCGGTGCCGCCAAAAATCGACGTCGAGACGTTATAGGCGATAGCAAAGCCCGCGAAGCGCACCGAGGTGGGAAAGAGCGCGGGGAAGGTGGCCGATATCGTCGCAAGCTGCGGAACATAGAGCAGCCCGAGAAGGATGAAGCCGACGATCGCACCGGTCAGCCCCGTTCCCATCAGCATGTAGAGCGGGACGACGAAGACGAGCAGGCCGAGCAGCGAGAAGCGCCACATCGCGCGGCGTCCGATGCGGTCGGACAGCGCGCCGGCGAAGGGCAGGAACAGCATCATGAACAGCATGCCGATGATCGGCACGATCAGCGCCTCATCGGTGGTGAGGCCGATGCGACGCTGGAGATAGGTCGGCATGTAGCTGAGCAGCGTGTAGTTGACGACATTCAGCGCGACGACCAGCCCGCCGACGACCAGCAGCGGACGCCAGTGATCGCGCACCAGGGCGCCGAGCCCGGGCGCCTGGCGCCCTTCCTCGACCACGCATTCCTCCAGAAAGACCGGGGTATCCTCCATCTTCGAGCGCAGGTAGGTACCCACGAGCCCCATCGGCGCTGCGACCATGAAGGGGATGCGCCAGCCCCAGTCGTGCATCGCCGTATCGCCCAGCGTCAGCGAAAAGATCAGCATCAGCGAGGCGCCGAGCGAGAAACCCGCGAGGGTCCCGAATTCGAGGAAGCTGCCAAAGAAGCCGCGCCGGTCGTCGGGCGCATATTCGGCCATGAAGGTCGCCGCGCCGCCATATTCGCCGCCGGTCGAGAAACCCTGCACCATGCGCAGGACGATGAGCAGCGTGGGCGCCCAGAAGCCGATATGGTCGTAATCGGGAATCAGCCCGACCCCGAAGGTCGCGCCCGCCATCATCAGGATGGTGAGTGCGAGCACCGACTTGCGGCCGATGCGGTCGCCGAGCGGCCCCCAGAACAGGCCGCCAAGGGGGCGGACGAGGAACGAAATGGCGAAGGTCGCGAGCGCGAACAGCACCGCTTCGTCGGTATCGCCGGGAAAGAGCGCGGCGGAGATATAGGTGACGCCATAGGCATAGATGCCATAGTCGAACCATTCGGTCGCATTGCCGAGCGCCGACGCCGTAATGGCGCGGCGCAGCGTCGCGGGATCGGTCTTTTCGCCGGTCGGGGCCGGGCCGGCCGGGGCCATCGTGTCGCTTGTCATCTAGGTCACCTGTTGCTGGGGCGCGGCCCCCTTGGCCGCATCGTCATCGTCGGAAAGGGCGGGGTCGAGGAGCGCCGCGGTCGGGGTCGTGCGCGGCAGGATCTGGAAGTCCTGCTGCGCCTCGGTCGGCACCGCGTCGGTCACCGCGAGGCGCCACAGCCCGAAACCCGTCATCGCCAGGGCGCAGAGTGCGATGAAAAGGAAAAGGCCACCGGCGCCCGCGAAGGTCATCGCCGCGGCGCCGGCGATCGGTCCGGCGGCGGCGCCCGCCGAATAGAGAAGGACGAGCTGCCCGCTCGCAGTCACGCGCTCCGACGGCAGGAGCCGATCGTTGGCATGGGCGACGCTTAACGGATATAGTGCGAAGCTGAGGCCGCCGAACGCGAAGCCGAGCGCCAGCAGCAAGGCACCCGATGGCTGGAGGCCGAGGCCGAGGCTGACGGCAAGGGTCGCCACGAACCCGCCGACGATCACGCGGCGACGATCATAGCGATCCGAAAGACGTCCGAGCGGCCATTGCAGCGCAACCCCGCCGAGGATGACCACCATCATGAAGGTCGCGGTATCGGCGAGACTGAGCCCGAGCCGGCGCGCATAGATGGCGGCGAGGCCATAGAAGGCACCAAGCAGCAGCCCGGTGATCCCCGCGCCGACCACCCCGAGCGGCGAGGCTTCGAACAACCGGCGGAGCGGCAGCGAGGCGGCCTCTTCGAGCGCCGGGGCGTGGCTGCGCGTCAGGCACACGGGGATGATGGCAAGCGAGATCAGGATCGACGCGAGCTCGAAGGGAATTTGCGGCGCCGTGTTGCCCGAACGGAGCAAGAGCTGGCCAAGCGCCTGGCCCGAATAGAGCGACACCATGTAGAAGGCGAGGATCGTGCCGCGCGTTTCAGGCTCGGCGCGGTCGTTGAGCCAGCTTTCGACGCAGATGAAGACGCCCGCCACGCAGACCCCGTCGACGAAGCGAAGCGCGCCCCACAACAAGGGCTGCTGGAACAGCGCATAAGTGAGGGTGCTGGCCGAAAGCAACGCGACGAACGCGGCATAGGCCCGAATATGCCCGACCCGGCGGACGATGCTCCCGGCGCGCAGCGCGCCAAGGACGAGCCCGCCGAAATAGGCGGTGGCCACGAGGCCGATGATCATCGTCCCGCTGCCCGCGCGTTCGAGCCGCAGCCCGATCAGCGTCGACAGGAAGCCGCTGCCCGCCATCATCACGAAGATGGCGGTCAGCAGGCTTCGGACCGGCAGGATCGATGCGAGCATGGAGGGGCCGGGCAACCGCCTTACGCGGCGCGCCGGTTCTCCACCGCGGCCCCGTCTTCCTCGACCAGCGTCTTGTGCAGGACGGCCACCGCCTTGTCGAAATCGCGCGGTTCGATGAGGAATTGCACGTCGACGTTGCGGATCTGGTGCTGCATCGCGACCAGCGACACGCCAGCGTCGTCGAGCGCGCGCAGCGCGTCGGGCACGAGCCCCGGGCGCGAGATGTCGCTGCCGATCACCGATACCATCGCCACCGGCTGCTTGGTGATTTCGGCATCGGGATATTTGTCCTGCAACTCGACGAGCGCCTTGTTCACCGCCGCGGCACTGGCCGACAGATAATGGGTGATCGTATTGGCGTTCGAGGATTTGCTGACGATCCACAGCTTGTGCCGCGTCAGCGCATCGAGGATCGCGGCGTCATAGCCCTTTACCCCGACCATGTCCTGTTCGAAGAATTGCAGCGCCTGCATCTGCTGGATCCCGGTGACGATCTCGACTCTCGGGACGTCCGAGACATAATCGCCGGTCACGAGCGTGCCCTCGTCCTCGCGGTCGAAGGTGTTGCGCACGCGCAGCGGAATGCCCGACTGGCGAAGGCCGCGTCCGGCACCGGGGTGAATCGCCTCCATGCCAAGGTTGGCGAGCTGGTCGGCGACATCGTAGTTGGTGCGGCCGATCTTGCGCGCCTTGTCCTCGCCGACCAGCTTTGGATCGGCGCTCGAAAGGTGGAATTCCTTGTGGATGATCGCCTCGCGCGCGCGGGTCAGGACCGCGAGCCGCGAGAAGGTCATCTCCGTATAGCCGCGCGCATAACGGCGTACCATGCCCCCTTCGCAGCCGGCATAGCCGGTGACGACGGGAAGGGTGGTGGCAAGGTCGATCGACGCGAAAGCCTCTTTGATGCGTTCATCGAGGCTTCGCAGATCGTCCTCGTTCCAGAGTGTCAAATCGACGAACCGGGCATTGACGTCGCGGTCGCGGAGCAGGAGAGCGGTGCTGTGCGCGCTATGCGCTTCGCCGATCCCTGCGAGCAGCTCGCGCACCGTCACCAGCTGTTCCTTCAGGCTGAAGCGCCCGTGGCTGCGCAATCGCGCGAGGTCGTCGAGACACGCGGTTACCGCGTCGATGCGGGCATCGACGAAGCGATCGGCCTCGTCCCGGCTTTCGGGCCTCACGAACATCCCGGCATTGCGTTCGCGCATGGCGGCGCGAACCTTGTCCATCGCTTCGCGCCAGGCGTCGGCATCGTCGTCGTCGACAAAATGTCCGTAAACGCCGGGTTCGCCCGTCTTCTTGTTTTCAAGCAGCAGGTTCGTCATTCCGGCATAGGCCGAGACGACGAAGATGCGGTTATAGAGGTCCTGGCCCGACCGCCCTGCGATCAGGACATTGTCGAACAGGGTGGAGGTGGCGGCCATCGAGGTGCCGCCGATCTTTTCGACGCTGTGCGTTCCGGTCATGCGGCAAGCTCCTGTTGGGTCAGCGGTCCGTTTGCGACAGTCAGCGGCACCGGGGCGCCGCGATGAGCCAGAAAGCGCGGACGCGGCCTCTCGACACCGAACGGCGCCTGAAGCTGGTTGCTGACGGCGTTATAAACGAAAAAGGCGTTCGAGCGCGGGAAGGGCGTAATGTTGCCGTTCGACCCGTGCATCAGGTTGCAGTCGAAGATGATGACCGTTCCGGGTTTCCCGGTGGGTGCGGCAATGCCTTGTTCATGGGCGATTTCGGCCAGGCTGTCCTCGTCCGGGACGCCATATTCCTGTTTCTTCAACGAGCTGAGATAGTGATTTTCAGGCGTTTCGCCGACACAGCTGAGGAAGCTGCGATGCGAGCCCGGGAGCACCATCAGCGGACCATTATTGGGTCCGTTTTCGGCGAGCAGGATCGACATCGACAGCGCGCGCATCCGCGGCATGCCGTCTTCGACGTGCCAGGTTTCGAAATCGCTGTGCCAATAGAATTCCTTGCCCTTGAAGCCGGGCTTGTAGTTCAGGCGCGACTGGTGGACGTAGACATCGTCGCCGAGCAGGAAGCGCGCGACGTTCGACAGGCGCGCGTCGGCGGCAAGGCGCGCCATCACGTCGCTCTGGCGATGAAGTTCGAAGATCGAGCGGATTTCCTTGCTCTGCGGTTCGGCGATGATCGTTTCGGCATCGAGCGCGTCGGGATCGCCGAGCAGCGTCCCCGCCGCACCCTGGAGATAGGCGACTTCGGCGTCGGAAAAGATATCGTCGAGCACGAGATAACCGTCGCGATCGAATTGGTCGGTCTGTTCGCGGCTGATCGGCGCGTCGGCCGTCCATTCGTTATGGACGACCGGATCGAGCCTGGGCAGCATCTCGGGCATCGCCGAGCGCCTTGATGGATAGAGGTCTTTCATGAGACGTCCCCCTGCTATTGTGTCTGTGGGTCGGTCGATGGCTCGCTGAGCGCGAGGGAGTGGTCAGTCGGCGGCGACCATGTCGGCCTCGGCCGGGTAGGCGCCGTTTTCGTCATGCACTTCCTTGCCCGTGACCGGCGGGTTGAAAACACACGCGGTCAATATGTCGGTTTCGGGGCGCACGATGTGGCGATCATTGTCGTTGAGCGCATACATCACGCCGGGCTGAAGCTTGTGGATTTCGCCGGTGGCGAGATCTTCGATCGTGCCCGTGCCCTTGAGGACGAGGACCGCCTCCAGATGGTTCTGATAGTGCATTTTCAGTTCCTGTCCGGCGAACATCGTCGTGACGTGGAACGAGAAGCCCATATTGTCGTCCTTGAGCAGCAGGCGGGCGCTGGCCCAGCCGTCCGAACGGACGTTGCGGTCGCTCTTGCGGATTTCACCAAGATTGCGGATGAACATGCGGATTATCTCCTGAATTGATGTGTCTGGTTGACGGTCGGTTATTCGGCGGCGACGGCGAGGTCCTGGGCCATCGCTTCGCGCAGTCTGGCTTCGAGGATGTCGAGCCCTTCGGCGAGCAGCGCGTCGTCGATGACGAGCGGAGCGAGCACCTTGATCACTTCGCCGTGGGCGCCGCTCGTTTCGATGATCAGCCCCTGTTCGAAGCAGGCCGCGGTCACGGCGTCCGCGATTTCGCCCGAGCCGACGTTGATGCCGCGCATCATCCCGCGCCCGCGGGTTTCGAAGCCATGCTCCTTTGCCATCGCGTCGAGGCGTTGTTCGAGAAGCTGGCCGCGACGCGCGATATCGTCCTGAAATGCCGTGTCGCTCCAGAAATGGCGCAGCGCAGCGGTCGCCGTGACGAACGCATGGTTGTTGCCGCGGAAGGTGCCGTTATGCTCGCCCGGCGACCATCGATCGAGTTCGGGACGGAACAGGGTCAGGGCGAACGGCAGGCCCATCCCTGAAAGCGACTTGGCCTGCGTGACGATGTCGGGCGTGAAGCCCATGCCTTCGAAGCTGAAGAAATTGCCGGTCCGCCCGCATCCCGCCTGGATGTCGTCGACGATCAGCAACGCGCCATGCTCTTTCGCCAGCACGGCGATCTTGCGGAGCCATTCGGGCGATGCGGCATTGAGCCCGCCTTCGCCCTGAACCGTCTCGACGAGGATCGCGGCCGGCGCGTCGAGGCCGCTCGACGGGTCGGTAAGGCGCTGTTCGAGCAGTTCCGCGGTATCGACGTCGGGCCCGTAATAGCCATCATAAGGTTCGTGGCTGACGTGGCTCAGGGGCACACCGGCACCTCCGCGCTTCGCGGCGTTGCCGGTGCAGGCGAGGGCGCCGAGCGTCATGCCGTGGAAGCCGTTGGTGAAAGCGATGACCGTTTCGCGGCCGGTGATCTTGCGCGCGAGCTTGATTGCCGCCTCGACCGCATTGGTCCCGGTCGGGCCGGTAAACATGGCGCGATAATCGAGCCCGCGCGGCTTCAGGATCAGCTCTTCATAGGTGGTCAGGAAACGCTCCTTCGCATCGGTGTGAAGATCGAGCCCGTGGGTGATGCCGTCGGCCGAGATATAATCGATCAACGCCTGCTTCAGGATCGGGTGATTGTGGCCGTAGTTGAGCGTCGAGCAACCCGACAGGAAGTCGAGATAGCGACCGCCCTGATTGTCGTGCATCCACACGCCTTCGGCCTTGTCGAACTGGCGCGGCATGGCGCGGGCATAGCTGCGGACGGCGCTTTCGCGACGCTCATAGATGCTGCGGTCCGGAATCTGGCCGGACGGTTTGGGGGTGGTGATAGTCATGTCTATTGTCCCTGTATTTCCTGCGGTTTCTTATGTTTTAGCGGCCCGATGCGGGCCTGGTATTCGGTGTCGTGGGCGCCGGCGAAATGGGCTTCGCGCTCGAAGAGGGCGCTGCGTTCCAGGCTGGTGTCCCAATCGCGGGCGAGGCCCTTGAAGAGCGCCCATGAGGCTTGATTGTCGTCGGTGACGGTCGTGATCAGATGGGTCACGCCGTCCTGCTCCGGCCGGTCGATCAGGTGATTGATCATCCGGCCCGCCAGCTTTCGACCGCGTGCCGCCGTCGATACCGCGACCTGCCAGACGAAGAATTCGTCGGGGGCCGACGGCGGGCGATGACCCGATACCCAGCCTACGACCTGGCCATCCTTTTCGGCGACCACGCAATGATCCGCGAAATGGGTGCACTGAACGAGGTTGCAGTAGGCCGAATTGCGATCGAGGGGCGGGCAGGCCGCGATCAGCGCGGTGACTGCGGGGCCGTCGGTGGCCTGCGGCTTGCGCAGGACAATGCCGTCCGTGCTTTCGGCGGAAGGGTGATCGCTGGCATCTGGCAAGGACGTATCGTCTTTTTGCCGGTCAAAGATTGTTCATCTCCTGAAATATCTATCTCGCTATACCCGTTTGCCGGGTCTTTTGAAAGCGCGCGATACATAGCGATTGTTCCCTCGCGATCAACCCCGCTGGGCAAAACTGTTTCAATATATGAAATAAAAATTGCCCGTGTGCGACGTGATATTGCCGTTGGCGTCGCAGCAACGCGCGGCTAAGCAAGCGAAATGGACAGCGATATTCCCAACGCGACCCTGCGCGCGCTGCGCCGCATCCTGCGCGCGACCGAGTCGGGTAGCCGCAAGCTGGCGGCGATGACGGGCCTCACCCCGTCGCAGCTTCTGGTGCTCAACGAAATGGGCGGCGGCGACCCCGTGACCCCGGGCCAGGTCGCGCAACGTCTGCAGTTCAGCCATGCGACGATCACGGCGATCGTCGACCGACTGGTGGCGGGCGGGCTTGCGACGCGGGCGCGGAGCGAAAAGGACAAGCGCCAGTTCCTGCTGTCGGCGACCCCGGCGGGACGCGCGGCGCTCGCCGAGGCGCCCGACCTGTTGCAAATGACCTTTGCCGAGCGCTTTTCGGTGCTGCCGGCATGGGAACAGGCGATGATCCTCGCGGCGGTCGAGAAACTCGCGTTCGTCCTCGACGCGCAGGACATCGATGCCGCGCCGCTGCTCGACACCGGCGCGATCGACCGGGCCGAGCGCAAGGGTTAGGCGGCTACGGGCGCGATCAGGGCGCCGAGGAGCGCCGCGGCTTCGCGCGGGTCGAGCCGGACCTGCAAACCGCGCTGTCCGCCATTGATGTACACACGCGCGTGCGCGAGGGCGGGTTCGTCGATTGCGACCGGAAGGCGGCGCGCCTGTCCGAAGGGGCTGACGCCGCCGACTTTGTAACCCGAGATGCGCTCTGCTTGCGCTACGGGCATCATCGCCGCCGATTTGCCGCCGAACGCGGCGGCGACCCGCTTCATCGACAGCTCGCGATCGGATGCGAGAATCGCGCAGGCGGGTTTGCCATCGACAAGCAGCATCAAGGTCTTGAGGACGCGCGACGGGTCCTCGCCCAGTGCTTCGGCGGCCTGGAGCCCGACGCGTGCCGAGCCCGGATCATAGTCGTAAACGTGGATCGTGAAGGCGATGCCCGCCTGTTCGAGCGCCCTTGTGGCGCGTGTCGCTCGCGACATGGCGACCTCCGCGGAAAATTTCGATGCTGCGAAGATGAAATTGGTCGGGACGAGAGGATTCGAACCTCCGACCCCCACACCCCCAGTGTGATGCGCTACCAGGCTGCGCTACGTCCCGACCGGCCCCGTGGGGCAGGCGAGGCCCCTAGCGCGCCTTGACGGGCGATGCAAGCGCGGCGAGCGCCCGTCGGTCGCAATCGCACGCGGGTGGCTTGAAGCGGCCGCGAAAAGCCCCATCTGCGCCAAGCCTGCCGAGGGGGATGGGCCGCAGCCATTGGTTGCGCGGCGCGCCCCTGCGTGATAGGCGCCGCGCCATCATTTCGCGCGCCGGTTTCCGGGACGGAAAGGCGGCGCTTTCGAACGGAAAGTCTTTCATTCATGTCGACGTCATTGCTTCTGACCCAGGCGGCCGGATCGGGGGGCGGGGCAGCCGGTTTCCTGATGCTGGTTCCCTATGTGCTCATCTTCGGCGTGTTCTGGTACTTCATGATCCGCCCGCAGCAGGTGCGGATGAAGGAGCATCGCGCCAAGGTCGCGGCGGTCAAGCCGCGCGACCAGGTGGTTACCGGCGGCGGGATCGTCGGCAAGGTCACACGCGTCGACGACGATTTTGTCGATGTCGAAATCGCGCAAGGGGTGAAGATCAAGGTCGTCAAGTCGACCCTGTCGGACGTCCTGCAGCCCGGCGGCAAGCCCGCCAACGACTGACGCGGCGCGGCCCCGCGACAGGGGCCGGCCATCGCTAACGGAATCCCACCATGCTCGATTTCCCGCGTTGGAAAACCATCGGCATCAGCATCATTCTGCTGTTCGGCATCGTCTTTGCCATACCAAGTTTTCTCCCCGAAAAGGCGTTCGAAAGCCTGCCGTCCTTTGCGCAGACGAAGGTCAATCTGGGTCTCGACCTTGCCGGCGGCAGCCATTTGCTGCTCGAGGCCGACCTCGCCGACCTTCGCAAGACGCAGCTGACCAACATGGAAAAGACCGTGCGCACGGCGATGCGCGGCGAGCGCGGACCCGATGACGATATTGCGATCGGCGAATTGCGGACCGCCAACGGGTCGATCAGCTTCCTCGTGCGCGACCAGACCCAGCTCGACGAAGCGCGCGAGCGGCTGTTCCGCGAAACGCAGGGCGCGGGGCTGAGCGGGCAGCGCGACTGGGATATCGAAGTCGTCGACACCACGCGCATCGTTCTGACCCCGACGCAGGCGGGGCTCGATCAGGCCGTCGATCGCGCGATGGACACCGCGCGCGACATCATCGACCGCCGCGTCAATTCGCTCGGCACGCGCGAGCCGACGATCATCCGCCAGGGCGACGACCGTATCGTGGTCCAGGTACCGGGCCTTCAGGATCCGCAGCAATTGAAGGATTTGATCGGCAAGACCGCGCGGCTGGAATTCCGCATGGTCGATGCCAATGCCGACCCCAATGAAGCCGCGCAGGGCCGCGCTCCGGTCGGCAGCGAAATCGTCCCCTATGCTCCCGGCGAGGGCTATGGCGCGCCGTTCGAGGTGCTGAGCCGCCAGGTGATGATCAGCGGCGAGCAGTTGATCGATGCGCAGCAAAGCTTTGACCCGCAGACCAACCAGCCGGTGGTGTCGATCCGCTTCGATTCGGGCGGTTCGGCCACCTTCGCGCGCGTGACGTCGCAGAGTGTCGGCAAACGCTTTGCAATGGTGCTGGACGGTCAGGTGCTGTCGGCGCCGTCGATCAACGAACCGATCCTGGGCGGTAGCGCACAGATTTCGGGCAATTTCACCGTTGCCAGCGCGAACGCGCTCGCGATCTCGCTGCGCTCGGGCGCGCTGCCGGTGAAGATGGCGGTGGTCGAGGAGCGCACCGTGACGCCCGAACTTGGTGCCGATTCGATCCGCAAGGGTGCGATCGCCGGGATCGTCGCGACGGTCGCGGTGCTGGCATTCATGATCGTCGTCTATGGCCGGTTCGGGGTTTATGCGAACGTTGCGCTGATGTTCAACATCGCCCTGATTATCGCGATCATGGGCATGTTCAATGCGACGCTGACGCTGCCCGGCATCGCCGGTTTCGTATTGACGATCGGCGCCGCGGTCGACGCCAACGTGCTGATCAACGAACGCATACGCGAGGAATTGAAGCGTGGACGACGCGTGTTCCAGGCGGTCGAGATCGGCTACAAGGAAGCAAGCCGCGCGATTTTCGACGCGAACATCACCAACGTGATCGCGGCGGCGCTGATGTTCTGGTTCGGCTCTGGCCCGATCAAGGGCTTCGCCGTGGTGCTGACCATCGGCATCGTCACCAGCGTCTTCACCGCCGTCACCGTGACGCGCCTGTTCGCGGCCCGCTGGTTGCACAGGACGCGCCCGGCCGCGCTCAACATTTAAGGGAAGGGACCGAAACCATGCGTCTGCTGAAACTCGTCCCCGACGACACGAATATCCAGTTCCTGAAATGGCGGAACATCGCGATGGCGATCAGCGTGCTGATGATCATCGCGTCGATCGCGCTGGTCGCGGTCCGCGGACTGAACCTGGGCGTCGATTTCGTCGGCGGCCAGTCGGTGCGCGTCGAATTCACCGGCGCCATGCCGAAGATCGACGAGATTCGCGAGAAGGTCGGCGACATCGGCCTTGGCGAAGCGACGATCCAGCAATTCGGATCGGACAAGGCGGTTTCGATCCGCACCGCGCTGCCCGAAGGCGACAAAGCCGCCGCGGATCGCGCGGGCAAGATTCTGGTCGACGGCATCCACAAGGCGTTCCCGACCGCGAAGACCGGATCGGTCGAGACGGTTTCGGGCAAGGTGTCCGACGAATTGCTGCGCACCGGTGCATTGAGCCTTGCGCTCGCGATGGTCGCGATTTCGATCTATATCTGGATCCGCTTCGAATGGCAGTTCGGCGTCGGCGCGCTGTTCGCCCTGTTTCACGACGTTGCGTTGACCTTTGGCTTTTTCGCGCTGACCCAGTTGCAGTTCGATCTCAACATCGTCGCCGCGCTGCTGACGATCATCGGCTATTCGCTCAACGATACGATCGTGGTCTATGATCGCATCCGCGAAAATCTGAAGAAATATCGCAAGATGCAGATCGTTCCGCTGCTCGACCTCAGCGTCAACGAAACGCTGGCGCGCACGGTGATGACCAGCTTCACGATGCTCATCGCCCTCGCGGTGCTGCTGTGGGTCGGGCCCGACGTGATCTTCGGCTTCACCGCGGCGATGTTGCTGGGCATATTCGTCGGCACCTATTCGTCGATCTATATGTCGGCGCCGATCCTCGTGTGGCTGAAGGTCGGCCCCGACAGCTTCATCCCGCGCACGAGCGCGGCGACCGAGGGCGCCGAGCGGATTGCGAGCAAGGGCGACGACGGCGCGGTGGTCTGAACACAAGCGGATTGGAACGGCGGTTTCGGGGTGGGGAGCGGACGTTTGAATACGTTCAGGCCCTCCCCTTCAGGGGAGGGCAGCGAGACTTACGAACTTGTTCGTTAGTCGCAGCGGGTGGGGGCCATCGGCCTCGCGTAAGGCCGATGGCCCCCACCCCAACCCCTCCCCTGAAGGGGAGGGGCTTATGTCCACCTCCGGTCGCTTGCTGTCGTTGCAGCCGAAGTGGCAGTGAATGGTCGGAACGGGGTGG
>CAZSMB010000066.1:0-2038 GCA_964607625.1 uncultured Sphingopyxis sp.
GTCTATGCCTATCAGGTGTCGGGCGAATATGCGATGATCGAGGCCGCCGCCGCGGCGGGTGCGGGCGACCGCGACGCGCTCGTCCTCGAAACCCTGCTCGCCTTTCGCCGCGCCGGCGCGTCGGGCGTGCTGACCTATCACGCCCTCCACGCGGCGCGTCTGCTCGGCGCCTGAGCGAAACGCGCATGACCGCCGCCGCATCGCCGCGCCGCTGGCTGTTCGTGCTGACGATCCTCGTCGGCAGTTTCCTGTTGTTCCTCGTCCAGCCGATGGTGGCGCGCATGGTGCTGCCGCGGCTCGGCGGCGCGCCCGCGGTCTGGAACAGCGCGATGCTCGTCTACCAGGCGCTGCTGCTCGGCGGCTACGCCTATGCGCACTGGCTCGGGCGCTTCGCGGTGCGGCGGCAGGCGATGATCCATCTTGGCCTGCTGTTGGTGGCGGCGCTGTGGCTCCCGGTCGGCATCGCGCGAATTGCGGCGCCGGCACCGGGGCAGGAGGCGCTTTGGGTGCCGCTCCTGCTCTTCGCCTCGATCGGGCCGGTCTTCCTTGCGGTGTCGGCGCAGGCCCCGCTGATGCAGCGCTGGTTCGCCGCCGATCCGCGCGCCGGCGATCCCTATTTCCTCTATGCGGCGTCGAATCTCGGTAGCTTCGCCGGGCTGATCAGCTATCCTGCCCTCGTCGAGCCGGCGATGCCGCTCGCGGCGCAAAGCTGGGGGTGGACCGCGGGCTATGCGCTGCTGTTCCTGCTGGTCGCGGCAAGCGCCGCGGCGCGCCGGGGCGGCGAGGCGCCAGTGCCGGAGGCCGCGCGCGACGACGAACCGCGCCCGCGATGGCGGCGTCGGCTTCACTGGCTGGCGATCGCCGCGGTCCCGTCGGGCCTGATGCTCTCGACCACGACCCACCTGACCACCGATATCGTCGCCATGCCGCTCCTGTGGGTGCTCCCGCTCGGCCTCTACCTGCTCAGCTTCGTCATCGCCTTTTCGACGCTGACGCGGCTGACGATGATCGTCACCTTCGTCGCGCCGCCGGTGCTGCTCGGGGTCGGCGGGCTCGCGCTGCTCAGCTCGGGCGGCGGATCGATGATGGTCGCCCTTGCCAGCCTTGCGATGCTGTTCGTCGTCGCGGTCGCATTGCACGGCTATCTCTATCACCTGCGACCCGCGCCGGGGCATCTGACGCTCTTCTATCTGATCATGTCCGCCGGCGGGGTGCTCGGCGGGCTGTTCGCGGCGCTCGTCGCGCCGCTCGTCTTCGACTGGGTGTACGAACATCCGCTGCTCGTCCTCGCCGCGGCGCTGCTGCTGCCTTTGCCCAAGTTGATCCCGTGGGACAGCGCCTTCGGCCTCGCGCCGCGCGCCGCGCGCATGGCCGTCGCGCTGCTGGTTGCGATCGCCGCTTTCGCCGCGTGGCGCATGGTCGGCGACTGGACCGGCCGCTTCGAGGGCGCGGCGATCGGGTGGAGTGCCGCGATCTTCACCATCGGCCTGTTCGTGATCGGCTGGCGCTGGGCCTATGTCGCGGTGCTTGCGATGCTGATGCTCGGCGTCGGCGGGTGGAGCACGGTGCAGGATAGTTTCACCGACATGCGCGTGCGCAGCTATTTCGGCGTCTACACCGTCACCGACGATCCCTATCGGCACCAGCGGCGGCTCGCGCACGGCACGACGCTGCACGGCCTGCAACGCACCGACGCGGGCCATGCCTATGACCCGACGACCTATTACGGGCATGATTCGGGGGTGGGCCTGGCGCTCGACCGCGCGCCGTCCGATGCGGCGATCGGCATCGTCGGCCTGGGGGCGGGCACGCTGTCCTGCTATCGCCGGCCCGGCCAGCACTGGACGATCTTCGAGATCGATCCGGCGATGGTCGCGATCGCGCGCGACCCCGCCAAATTCACCTTCCTTTCGCATTGCGCCCCCGACACGCCGATCGTGCTGGGCGATGCGCGGCTCGAGATTGCAAAGCAGCCGCCGGGGCGGCTCGACGTGCTGGTCATCGACGCCTTTTCGTCCGATGCGATCCCGCTCCACCT
>CAZSMB010000066.1:2138-11157 GCA_964607625.1 uncultured Sphingopyxis sp.
TGGGTGCCGCTCGAAGAGCGCGCGCATTTCGACCGCTGGACCGACGACTATGCCTCGACGCTGCCGGTCCTCTTGTGGAAGCATCTTATCGGAGGTCGCGAATGACCCGCAACGACATCAGCATCATCGCCGTCAACGGCAAGGCGCCGCGTATCGACCCCAGCGCCTTCATCGCGCCGGGCTGCCGGATCATCGGCGACGTCGAGATCGGCCCCGATGTCAGCATCTGGTACAATTGCGTGCTGCGCGCCGACGTCAGCCACATTCGCATCGGCGCCCGCAGCAACATCCAGGACGGCAGCGTCGTGCATTGCGACGGCCCGATGCCGCACCGCCCCGACGGCTATCCGACGATCATCGGCGAGGATGTGCTGATCGGCCATATGGCAATGGTCCACGGCTGCACGCTGGCCGACCGCGCTTTCGTCGGTTTGAAGGCGACGGTGATGAACGGTTGCCGCATCGGCAGCGACGCGATGCTTGCCGCGGGTGCGCTGCTGACCGAGCACAAGGAGATTCCCGACCGCGAACTTTGGGCCGGTGCGCCGGCACGCCGCATCCGCGCGATCGACGATGCCCAGGCGGCGGGAATGCAGGCGGGCGTCGCGCATTATGTGCTCAACGGCCGGATGCACCGGGAGGCGGTGGAAAATTGATCTCTCCCCTCCCGCTTGCGGGAGGGGCGATCAGTCAGCTATCGCCCTCGGCAACCGCCAGCCCGTTCTTCATCATCACGGGCAACTGGGTCAGGGTAAACAGGAAGGACAGGGCGGTCACGCCCCAGACCTTGATCGTCAGCCACGCGTCGAAGCTCATCCGTCCTGCCTGGATCAGCTCGTACATCACATGGTTGGCGATCCCCAGCGCGGCGAAGAACAGTCCCCAGTTGCGCGACAGGAGCAGCCAGCCCCTTTCGGTCACGCCGTCGAGCGCGGATTGCAGCAAATATTTGAGCATCGGCTTTTTCATCAGCCAGCCGCCCAGCAGCAACAGCGCAAAGGCGGCATAGATGATCGTCGGCTTCATCACGATGAAGCGTTCGTCGTGGAACCACAGGGTCAGCGCGCCGAAGCCGAGGACCAGGACGCCCGACATCCACAGCATCGGCGAAATCCGGCCCAGCTTCCATTTCGACACGATCATCGCGACGACGATCGCGACCATGAAGGCCAGCGTACCCTTGATCGCCCCCGACGTCGCGGCGAACGCGCCGTCGCCGCCCGACGTGACTTTATAGGTCAGGAAAAAGACCAGCAACGGCCCGAAGTCGATCGCGAAATTCAGCCAGCCATGCTTGGCCGGCGGCGGGGCCGGGACGGGTTCGGGGCCGCCGGGCAACTGGTCGCTCATCGGATGTTTCCTGCAATGATTCGCGCGATCTCGTCGGCGTCGAAGGGGCGCAGATCGTCGATCGTCTCGCCGATGCCGATCGCGTGGATGGGAAGCCCGTGGCGCTCGGCCGCGGCGACGAGAACGCCGCCGCGCGCGGTGCCGTCGAGCTTGGTCATGACCAGCCCCGTGACCCCGGCAACCTCGCGGAACACGTCGATCTGGGACAGGGCATTCTGCCCCGTCGTCGCATCGAGGACGAGCACGACGTCGTGCGGCGCCGCGGGATTGAGCCGGCCGAGCACGCGCTTGATCTTCGCGAGTTCGTCCATCAGTTCGCGCTTGTTCTGAAGCCGTCCGGCGGTGTCGACGATCAGCACGTCGATGCCCGTCGCGGTCGCCTGCTTCACCGCGTCGAACACGATGCCGGCGGCATCGCCGCCCTCCGGCCCGGCCATGATCGGCACGCCCAGCCGCTCGGCCCAGACCTTCAGTTGCCCGATCGCGGCGGCGCGAAACGTGTCGCCGGCGACCAGCATCACGCCATAATCCTGTTCCTGGAACAGATGCGCGAGCTTGGCGATCGTGGTCGTCTTGCCCGACCCGTTGACCCCGATGACAAGGATGACCTGCGGGCGCGGAAAAGCATCGATCTCCAGCGGTTCGGCGACCGGCCGCAGCACCGCCGCAATCTCTTCGGCGACGATCGTCCGCAGGCCCTCGACGCCGCCGGCGACCGCGTCGCGCCGCGCCGCGAGCCGCTCGCGGATGCGCGCCGCCATACCGGGCCCCAGGTCGGCGGTGATCAGCGCCTCCTCGATCCGGTCCAGATCCTCGTCGTCGAGCCGCGACTTGCCGGTCAGCCCCGACAGATTTTCGCCCAGCCGCTCGGACGTGCGCCTCAGCCCGCCGAACAGCCGCTCGCTCCAGCTTGCGCCGCTCATGCCGTCCTATCCTTCTCGATCCTGATTGCCTGCATCCGGTCGCCGTCGCGCCCGCCGATCCGCACCGGCACGATGCTGCCGGGTTCGGCCGGGGTCGCCAGCGTCAGCGCCGCGAAATTTTCGGCATGCCCGTTCACCCCGTCGCGTTCGACGAGCATCGCGGTCCGGTCGCCGCGCTGCGCGTCCAGCCAGCGATGGCGCCGCCGCGCATTGGCCTCGCGAAGCCGCGCGGCACGGTCGCGCGCCAGCGCGCGTCCGACCTGCGGCATCCGCGCGGCGGGGGTGCCCGCGCGTGGGCTATAGGGAAATATATGGCCAAAGACGATGTCGGCGTCGTCGATCAACGCCAGCGTGTTGGCGAACATCGCCTCATCCTCGGTCGGGAATCCGGCGATCAGGTCGGCGCCGATCGCGATGTCGCCGCGCGCCGCCTTCAATCGCTCGACCAGCCGCACCGTTTCGGCGCGGCGGTGGCGGCGCTTCATGCGCGTCAGGATCATGTCGTCGCCCGCCTGCATCGACAGGTGGACGTGCGGCATCACCCGCGGTTCGCCGGTCAGCAGCGCGAACAGCGCGTCGTCGATCCGGTCGGGGTCGAGCGACGACAGCCGCAGCCGATCGACCGGCAGCGCGAGCAGCGCCTCGACGAGCGCCGCCAGGCTGGTGCCGCTGTCGTCGCCATAGCTCGCCAGATCGACCCCGGTCAGCACGATTTCGCGCTGGCCGCGGTCGAGCGCGGCCCGTGCGGCATCGACAACGGCCGCGACGGTCGCCGAGCGCGCCGCGCCGCGCGCGAGCACGGTCGCGCAGAATGTGCAGCTATGCGAACAGCCGGTCTGGACGCCCAGAAAGGCGCGGGCATGGTCGGCGCCGGAGAGGGCGGGGGTGTAGGGGCCAACTGCCTTTGATAAATCCGTGTGCTCCCGCAGAGGCGGGAGCCCAGCACCCGTCGGCGCGATATCGAACCGGTCGGAGATGGGTCCCCGCCTTCGCGGGGACGCACTGGCCCGATAGCTCTCGGCCAGCCCCTTGGCGTCGTTTCCGACCACCCGCGCGCCCATCGCTTCGAAAGCGTCGCGTTCGAGCTCGCCGGCGCAGCCCGTCACCACCACCGACGCCCCGGGGCGTTCGCGCAGGGCCCGGCGCACCGCCTGCCGCGCCTGCCGCACCGCCTCGTCGGTCACCGCACAGCTGTTGAAGACGATCGTGTCCGCCGCGCCGGCCGTGATCGCGGCGGCGCGCACGGCCTCGCCCTCGGCGATGTTCAGCCGGCATCCGAAATTGACGACGTCGACGCGTCCGCCGCCGCTCATCCGAACCGCGCCCAGTCGGTCTCGCCCTCGAACACGCGGGTCGCCGCGCCGCTCATCACGATCGGATCGCCATCGCGCCAGCGGATGACCAGGTCGCCGCCGGGCAGCGAGACGGTGACGGGAGAGCGGACCAGTCCCGCGCGGATCGCGGCGACCGCGGTCGCGCACGCGCCGGTGCCGCACGCCTGCGTCAGCCCGACGCCGCGTTCCCAGACGCGCAGTTGCAGGCGGTCGGGGCCATCGAGGCTCGCGACATTGACGTTGACGCGCTCGGGGAACAGCGGGTCGGTCTCGATCCGCGGGCCCAGCTCGGCGAGCGGTACCGCGTCGGCCTCCGGGACGAAGAAGATGATGTGCGGATTGCCGACATTGATCGCGGCGCCGCGTTCCAGCTCGTCCCACGCGACGGGCATGTCGCGCGTGTCCATCGGCATCGCGAGCGGGATCGATTCCCAGTCGAAGGCGGGCTCGCCCAGCGTCACTTCGGCGCCTCCGTCCGCGGGGGTGACGCGCAGCATCCCGCCCAGCGTCTCGATCACCGCGGGTTTGCCGATCAGCGTCGCGACGCAGCGCGTCGCATTGCCGCATGCCTCGACCTCGCCGCCGTCGGCGTTGAAGATCCGCATCCGGACGTCGGCCTTGTCGGACGGTTCGAGCAGGATCAGCTGGTCGCAGCCGATGCCGTGCCGCCGGTCGGCGATCGCATGCGCGCGCGCGGGGGTCATCTCGACCGCGCTTTCGCGCGCGTCGATGACGACGAAGTCGTTGCCCAGCCCGTGCATCTTGGTGAAGCGATCCGCCATGGTCCCGCGCATTTAGGGGCGCGCAGGCGCGAAGTCTAGCGACGCGGGTGCAGCCTTCGCATTCTCCGTTTCCGAGAAGGGGCGGAAACTACGCCGTCCGGCGCAGCGTTTCGTCTGCGGGGGCGGCGCTTTCGTCCGCAGGCAGCATCGGCGCGCGCAGCAGGCCGCGCTCGGCGAGCATTGCCGCCGTATCGGCGGGCGACATCGCCCGGCCATAGTGCCAGCCCTGGCCCTTGGAACAACCGAGGCGGGTCAGTTCGACCGCGGTCGCCTCGTCCTCGACGCCTTCGGCGGTGATCGGCATCGCCAGGCTTTCGCCCAGCCGTACGATTGCGACGACAATCGCCTTCGCGTCCTGGCTTCCGCGCATCGCGGCGATGAAGCTCTTGTCGATCTTGATCCGGTCAAAGGGCAGCGCGCGCAGGTGCGACAGCGAACTATATCCGGTACCGAAATCGTCGAGGCTCAGCGATACGCCCTGATTCTTCAGGCTCGTGACGATCGATCGCACGAGCGGCAGATTCTCGAACAGCGAACTTTCGGTGATCTCGACCTCCAGCTGGCTTGCCGGGAACCCAGATTCGACGAGCAGCTTGGTCAGCTTCTGGCTGAACCATGGGTCCTTCAATTGCTGCGGCGATATGTTGACTGCGAGCGACACCGACGGGTCCCAGGCCCGGGCGATCGCCATCGCCTCGCGGATGACCTGCAGCGACAATTCGCCGATCAGTCCGCTTTCCTCGGCGACCGGAATGAACCGCTCGGGCAGGATCATGCCATATTCGGGCGAATCCCAGCGCATCAGCATCTCGAACCCCATCAGACGCCCGCTGGCGATGTCGACCTGGGGCTCGAAATAGGGGATGAACTCGCCGCGGGGCATGCCCTCGCGGATGCCGGTCTCGATCTGGTTGCGGACCTGCACCGCCATTTCCATGCCGGTCTCGAACCAGCAATAGCGGTTCCGGCCCTCGTCCTTGCAATGATACATGGCGATATCGGCCTGGCGCACCAGCGTTTCCATCGTCGCGCTTGCATCGGTCGCCAGCGCGATGCCCAGCGAGCCGCCGATCCGGATGCGCTGCGCATCGTGCGGGACCGGTTCTTCGAGCGCGGTGACAAGCTGCGCCGCCAGCGCTTCGATGTCGGGCCGCGCGGCGGGTTCGAACGCCATCATCGCCACGAATTCGTCGCCGCCGAGCCGGGCGCGCATGGCACTCGGCGGCAGGATCGCCGAAATGCGTTCGGCGACGATCTGCAGCACGCGATCGCCCGCGACGTGGCCGTGGATGTCGTTGACCGTCTTGAAATAGTCGAGGTCGAGCAGGAACAGCGCGACGTGCCGCTTTTCGGAAATCGCGCGCGCGATCATCGGCTGGCCCTGCGCCAGCAGCGCGCGCCGGTTGAGATAGCCGGTCAGCGGGTCGGTGTCCGCCAGGTAGCGCGCGCGCCTTTCGGCCAGCGTGCGTTCGCGGATCTCGCGGTTGAGGTCGTCGTAGCGGCGCCAGCCGAACAGCAGCAGCGCGATGTTGAGGATCAGGGTCGCGGTCAGCAGCCGGTCGGGCCCGCCGCCGAGCCCGGCGAGCGCGCGCACGGCCGATTGCATCGCGGTGCTGCCCGTTCCGACGAACAGCAGGATAGCCGCGACGACGATACCTCCCGCGACGATATCGCGTTTCGCGCCTTCGCTACGATCCCATTCCTTCGGCGCAGCCGGTTCGACAGTCATTGAAATTCCCCACACTCGGGCCCTCTTTGCCCTGCAAGCGGTGAAATTTGCGTTAAGTGGCGGTGCGCGGCGGCTTGCCTTTGCCCGCGCATTGGCGTAAGGGCGCCGCGTTCGTCCGCATCATGCGGAGGGGCATATCGACATCCGCGACGGAGACTCTGTCCACGGATAGCCGCTGGTTGGCGAGGTTTCGCTCACCGGCGTCTTTTGCGTTGCGGGTCGTCAGAAGGGATTTGAAGGCGCATGTTCGACAGTCTGAGCAATCGGCTTGGCGATGTTTTCGGGAAGCTCCGCGGCCGCGGCGCGCTGACCGAGGCCGACGTGCGCGCGGCGATGCGCGAGGTTCGCATCGCGCTGCTCGAAGCCGACGTCGCGCTGCCCGTCGTGCGCAGCTTCGTCGACCAGGTCACCGAACTGGCGATCGGCCAGAATGTCCTGCGCTCGGTCACGCCGGGGCAGCAGGTGGTCAAGATCGTCAACGACGCGCTGACCGAGATGCTCGGCTCCGAAACCGCCGAGCTCGACCTCAATGTCGCGCCGCCCGCGGTGATCATGATGGTCGGCCTCCAGGGGTCGGGCAAGACCACGACGACCGCGAAGATCGCAAAGCGCCTGAAGGACAAGGAGCGCAAGAAGGTGCTGATGGCGTCGCTCGACGTCAATCGCCCCGCGGCGCAGGAACAGCTTGCCGTCCTCGGCACCCAGATCGACGTTGCGACGCTGCCGATTATCGCCGGACAGCAACCGGTCGAGATCGCGAACCGCGCGATGCAGGCGGCGAAGCTCCAGGGCTATGACGTGCTGATGCTCGACACCGCGGGGCGCCTCCACGTCGACCAGCAACTGATGGACGAGATGCAGGCGGTGTCGCGCGCCGCCAATCCGGCCGAAACGCTGCTCGTCGTCGACAGCCTGACCGGTCAGGACGCGGTTCAGGTCGCGCAGCGCTTCACCGACCAGGTGCCGCTCACCGGCGTCGTGCTCACCCGCATGGACGGCGATGCGCGCGGCGGTGCGGCGCTGTCGATGCGGGCGGTCACCGGCAAGCCGATCAAGTTCGCGGGCACCGGCGAAAAGCTCGACGGGCTCGAGCTGTTCCAGCCGTCGCGTATCGCCGGCCGCATCCTGGGCATGGGCGACGTTGTCAGCCTCGTCGAGCGCGCGGCGGAGACCATCCAGGCCGAAGAGGCCGAGGCGATGGCGAAGAAGATGGCGAAGGGGCAGTTCGACCTCGACGATCTTCGTACCCAGCTCAACCAGATGCGCCGCATGGGCGGCATCGGCGCGCTCGCCGGGATGATCCCCGGCCTCAAGAAGGCGCAGGCGGCAATGGCGCAGAGCGGCACCGACGACAAGATGCTCGTCCATTTCGATGCGATCATGGGGTCGATGACCCCCGCCGAGCGCGCGAAGCCCGCGATCATCAACGCCAAGCGCAAGATCCGCATCGCCAACGGGTCGGGCACCAACGTGCAACAGGTGAACAAGGTGCTCAAGATGCACCAGGAAATGTCCACCGCGATGAAGAAGATCCGCAAGATGGGCGGGCTCAAGGGGCTCGGCGCGCTGTTCGGACGCGGCGGCGGCATTCCCGGAATGGGTGGAATGGGCGGCGGCGGCGCCGGCGGCCTCCCCGGTCTCGGCGGCGGCGGTGCGATCCCGCCCGATCTCGCCAACCTTATGAAGAAAAAGAAATAATCCAGACAACCACAGTTCAGACTCAGAAGGACATTATCATGGCTACCTCCATTCGCCTCTCGCGCGGCGGTTCGAAAAAGCGCCCTTACTACAAGATCGTCGTCGCCGACTCGCGCAGCCCGCGCGACGGCCGCTTCATCGAGCGCATCGGCAGCTATAACCCGCTGCTCGCCAAGGATAACCCGGAGCGCGTCAAGCTCGACACCGACCGCGCGCAGCACTGGCTGAGCGTCGGCGCGCAGCCGACCGACCGCGTCGCCCGCTTCCTCGATGCCGCGGGCCTCAAGGAACGCGCCGCCCGCAACAACCCGAAGAAGGCCGAGCCGGGCGAGAAGGCCAAGGAACGCGCCGAAGAGCGTGCCGCCAAGGCCGCCGAGGCCGAAGAGGCCGCCAAGGAAGCCGCTGCGGCCCCTGCCGAGGACGCTGCCGCTCCCGCCGAAGAGGCTGCGGCTGAATCGGATGCGACCGGTTCGGTGAAGAGCGAAGACACCGCCGAAGCGGTTGCCGACGCGGTCGCCGAAGAGGTCCCCGCCGAGACGCCGGCCGAAGACGCCGCCGCGATCGCCGAGGAAGTCGCCGAAGGCGGCCCGGCTCCGGCCGAAGGCGAAGAAAAGGCCGAAGGCTAGGCCATGCCTCACCCCTCCCCTTCAGGGGAGGGGCCGGGGGTGGGGGCTCGCAAACGAGCGCCTACGCCCGCACCCCCCCACCCCAACCCCTCCCCGGAAGGGGAGGGGCTTGAGAGGCGCGACCGCCCCGTCACCCTTGCCGCCATCGCCGGCGCGCACGGGGTGCGGGGCGAGGTGCGCCTCAAATTGTTCGGCGAAGGCGCGCAAGGCTTGCGCGCCTTTTCCGCATTCGACGCGGGCGGACGCAAACTGACGCTCAAGTCGATACGCCCGGCGAACCAGGGCGCGGTCGCGCACTTTGCCGAAATCACCGACCGCAGCGCGGCAGAGGCGCTGCGCGGCGCGGTGCTCACCGTTCCGCGCTCGGCGCTGCCCCCGCTCGGCGAGGGCGAATATTATCACCACGACCTGATCGGGCTCGCCTGCACCTCGACCGACGGCACCGCGCTCGGCACCGTCGTCGCGGTCGAGAATTTCGGTGCCGGCGACATCCTGGAGATCGAGCGCCCAGCGCCGCCGGGCCAGAAGCCCCGGCGCTTCATGGTGCCGATGACCGCGCAGGCGGTGCCGGCGTGGA
>CAZSMB010000066.1:11257-13750 GCA_964607625.1 uncultured Sphingopyxis sp.
GGGGAGCGGCCGGGCGCCGGTGACGGCGGCCGGAACGGTCGACGGGATTCCCGCCCGTCTCAGTTCGCGCCGAGGCGCGGGTTCGAAGGCGGCACACCCCGCGCGCGGCGCCGCCAGGCGCGCCAGGCGCTCGCGATCTGCGAAAAGCCGCGGTCGAGGTCGGCGCTGAAGCGGCCGTGATTGTCGGCCCAGCCGCGCATCCACATTTCATCGATCATCGATCGTCTCCTGCTGGTGGGGTGCGGGTGAGATGCGCTCTTCGCGCGTCCGCCGCCAACAAAAGCTTTGCGGATAGTCATAAGCTCAGCTTATAATATGCCGATGTCCAGGCTTCCGCCTCTTGCCGCGATCCGTGCATTCGAATGCGCCGGAAGGCTGGAAAATTTCTCGCGTGCGGCCGAAGAGTTGGGGATGACGCAGGCCGCGGTCAGCTATCAGGTCCGTCAATTGGAGGATCGGCTCGGCCGCGCCTTGTTCGTGCGCGAGAAGGGACGCGTGCGCCTGTCCGAAACGGGGCAGCGATTGCTGCCCGCGATCAGCACCGCCTTCGCCTCGATGGGCGACGCCTTCGCCGCGCTCGGCAATGACGAGGCCGACATTTTGACGATCAGCGCCGCGACGACCTTTGGCGGCACCTGGCTCAGCGCGCGTATCGGGCGTTTCCAGCTGCGCTATCCCGACCTTGCGGTGCGGCTGTCGATGTCGAACGCCTATGTCGATTTCGACGCGTCGGACGTCGATGTTGCGATCCGTATCGGCAAGGGCGGCTGGCCCGGCCTGCGCGCCGACTTCCTGTTCCGCAGCCATGTGACGCCGATCTGCGCCCCGGCCTTTCGGGAGGCGAACCGGATCGCCGCACCCGCCGACCTGCTCAACGTCGAACGGCTGGCGCCCAACGATCCCTGGTGGGCGGGCTGGCTCGCCGAGGCCGGAGTCGGCGTCGCACCGCCGCCGCGCCGCGGGGTCGAACTCGACAGCCAGCTTCAGGAGGCGAGCGCGGTGCAGGGCGGCTATGGGATCGCGCTGATGACCCCGCTGCTCTGGCGCGCCGAGCTCGACAGCGGGCGGATGGTCCATCCGTTCGATACGCTCTACCAGCCCGGCGGCGCGAACTGGCTCGTCTATCGCGAAGGCCGCAGCCGCGTGCGCAAGATCGAACGCTTCCGCGAATGGCTGCGCGAGGAATTCGAAGCGGATCGTCCCCTGCTCCCCGACGCGCTATGGCGGCCGCTCGAATAGCTTTGCTTGCCGCGGCGACCGATGTATATACATTCTGTATATACGGAGGGTCCCATGACCAAGGAATATCGCGCCAAAGTCTTCAAGTCGGGCAATTCGCTCGCGCTGCGCCTGCCCAAGGCTCTTGGACTCAAGGAAGGGACCGAAATGGTCGTTCGCGAAGACCATGGCGAATTCCGCTTCGAGCCGGTGGAAAAGCCAAAGGCCAAGATCGACGTCAGCGGCTTCTGGGGCAAGGCACCTTGGCTCAAGCTGCCGCCACGCGAGGACGTCGAGGAACGGCAACTGGACTGGGAAGGCAAGCAGCTGAAGCCTGATGAGTGAGTTCCGCTTCCTGCTCGACAGCAACATCTGCATCTATCTCTTGACCGGAGTTTCCGCCACGCTCCTTGCGCGAGTGGAAGAACAGGACGCCGATACGCTTTGCTGCTCGTCCATCAATCTGGCCGAAATTGCGGTAGGTTATGGGGCGAAGGCGCGCAGCGCCGCCGATCTCGATGCCTTTCTGAGAACAGTGCCGGCCGTGCCGTTCGACGAGGCGGCGGCCAGAATTTATGGGACGTTGCCCCGCCGGCGGGGTGTATTCGATCGACTGATCGCCGCCCATGCGCTGTCGCTCGGCCTTACCCTCGTCACCAACAACGAAGCCGACTTCGCCGACGTTCCGGGGCTGACGGTCGAGAATTGGACGCTATAGGCGGCCGATGACCTTCACCGCCGTCCCCCTGACGCTCTATCCCGACATGTTTCCCGGGCCGCTGGGGCACAGCATGGCGGGGCGCGCGCTCGAAAGCGGGACATGGGCCTGCGCGCCCGTCCAGATCCGCGATTTCGCGACCGACCGGCATCGCACCGTCGACGACACGCCGGCGGGCGGCGGCGCGGGGATGGTGCTGCGCGCCGATGTGCTCGCCGCAGCGATCGACCATGCCGCGGCGGCGCATCCGGCCCTACCGCTGCTGGCGATGACCCCGCGCGGCGCGCCGATCACCCAGGCCCGCGTGCGCGCGCTCGCCGCCGGTCCGGGCGCGATCATCCTCTGCGGCCGTTTCGAAGGCTTCGACGAACGGATTTTCGAGGGACGCGCGATCGAAGAGGTGTCGATGGGCGACATCATCCTGTCGGGCGGAGAGATGGGGGCGTTGATGCTGCTCGACGCTTGCATTCGGTTGCTTCCCGGCGTAATGGGCGCGGCTTCAAGCGGCGACGACGAATCGTTCGAGGACGGTTTGCTCGAATATCCGCACTATACCC
>CAZSMB010000067.1:0-11593 GCA_964607625.1 uncultured Sphingopyxis sp.
CCTACATCACCTCGATCGCCGAGGAAGAGGCCTATTATGCGAGCGGGTCGAGCGCGGGCTATGGCGTGCGGCTGGCCTATGATCCCTATAACCAGGTCATCCTGATCGCCGAAGCCTATGAAGGGGCGCCCGCGCTTACCGCGGGGATCGACCGCGGCGCGTCGATTTCGGCGATCGGCACGAGCGGCGGATCGATGCGGACCGTCGCAAGCATCGTGGCGACCAGCGGCACCGCGGGCATCATCGACGCGCTCGGCCCCGACGAGGCCGGGGTGACGCGCGTGCTGCGCGTCACCGACGCGACGGGCACGCGCAACGTGACGGTGACCAAGGCCGAATACGACCTCGACCCCGTATCCGATCGCTATGGCGCCAAGGTCATCACCGAAGGCGGCCATAAATATGGCTATCTGAACCTGCGCACCTTCATCACCTCTGCCGGTCCGCAGCTTCGCGACGCCTTCCAAAGCTTCGGCGCCCAGGGCGTAACCGACGTGATCGTCGACCTGCGCTACAATGGCGGCGGGCTGGTGTCGGTCGCCGAGCTGTTCGGGGACCTGCTGGGCGGCGGGCATGCGGGCGAGCTTTTCTCGCAGGTCAAATTCCGCCCGGAGAAATCGAGCGAAAACGACGAGCATCGCTTCACCGCGCAGGCGCAGACGATCACGCCGACGCGGCTGGCCTTCATCGGCACCGATTCGACCGCGTCGGCGAGCGAACTCGTCATCAATGGCATGCTCCCCTATCTGGGCACCAACATGACGCTGGTCGGCGGCAACACCTATGGCAAGCCGGTGGGCCAGATCGCACTCGACAATGCCGAATGCGACGACCGGATGCGCGTGATCGCCTTTGCGCTCGCCAATGCCGACGGCGCGGGCGATTATTATGACGGCCTCGCCGCGCGCATCCCGAACAGCTGCGCCGCCGACGACGACCTCGCCTATCCGCTCGGCGACCCGCGCGAAGCATCGGTGCGCGCGGCGATCGATTTCCTGTCGGGCCAGTCGTGCACGACCCGCATCGCCGACACGCGATCCGCCTCGGCAAGCCGCATCACCGGCGCCCCGGCGCGCGGCCCGGCCATGCTGATGCCCGCAAACCCGACGACCGAGCAGCGCGAGCAGCCGGGGCTGTTCTGATCGGGAGTGGAGCGGGTGAAGGGAATCGAACCCTCGTCGTAAGCTTGGGAAGCTTCTGCTCTGCCATTGAGCTACACCCGCGGTCGGGACGCCGTGGCGCGATCGGCGTTCGAATCCGCCAGTGTCGCCGCTTCGTGACCTCGCGCGGCTCTATCGACTCATTGGGCCGGCGCATCAAGCCCTTTTGTGACGGGCGGCCCGCGGGTGAGTCTGCGGTCGCGCCGACGATCCGGGAGGGTGTCGGCGGACCGGCCGGCCCCGGAGGCGCGGCCTCCTCGAAGATTTTTTCGCGATGTCGCGCGCGCGGCGCACCGGGCTTGCCGCGCCAGCGTTCGCACGCCACATCTTCAGCCATGTCGCTTCCCACCACCTTCTCCGACTGGTTCGCCGCGCGCGGGTGGCGGGTGCGGCGGCATCAGGCGGCGATGCTGGCCGCCGAGGCGCGCGGCGATCATGCGCTGCTCGTCGCGGCGACGGGCGCCGGAAAGACGCTCGCAGGGTTCCTGCCGAGCCTGGTCGAGCTGGCCGCACGGCCTTCGGACCGGTTGCACACGCTATATGTGTCGCCGCTGAAGGCGCTCGCGGCCGACGTCGAGCGCAACCTGGGCGCGCCGATCGCCGAGATGGACCTGCCGATCAGCGTCGAGAGCCGCAGCGGCGATACCTCTTCGGACAAGAAGGCCCGTCAGCGCAGCCGTCCCCCGAACATCCTGCTGACGACGCCCGAATCCCTGTCGCTGCTGCTGTCCTATCCCGACAGTTTCGCGATGTTCGCCGACCTGAAAACCGTGGTGATCGACGAGATCCACGCCTTTGCCACCGGCAAGCGCGGCGACCTGCTGAGCCTCGCACTGGCGCGGTTGCAGCGAATCGCCCCCGCGATGCGCCGCGTCGGCCTGTCGGCGACGATCGCCGACGCCGACGCCTATCGCCGCTGGCTGGCGCCCGACGGCGACGGCGCGCGCGTGACGCTGGTCGAGGGCGAGCCCGGCGCCGAGCCCGACGTCGCGATCCTGCTGCCCGAAGGCGCGGTGCCCTGGGCGGGGCATTCGGGCCGCTACGCGGTGCATCAGGTGATGGACGAGATAGCCAAGAACCGCACCACGATCGTCTTTTGCAACACGCGCGGGCTGGCCGAACTGATCTTTCAGGAGCTGTGGAAGGTCAACGACCTGAGCCTGCCGATCGCAATCCACCACGGCAGCCTGGACCGCGAGGCGCGCCAGCGCGCCGAAACCGCGATGGCCGAAGGGCGGCTGCGCGCGCTGGTCGCGACCTCGAGCCTCGACCTGGGGCTCGACTGGGGCGACGTCGACTGCGTGATCCAGATGGGCGCACCCAAGGGATCGTCGCGCCTGCTTCAGCGCATCGGGCGCGCCAACCACCGGCTCGACGAACCGAGCCGCGCGCTGATCGTCCCCGGCAATCGCTTCGAATATCTCGAGGCGCGGGCCGCGCTCGACGCGGTCGCGGCGGGCGAGCGCGATGCCGACCGTTTTCGTCCCGGCGCGCTCGATGTGCTGGCGCAACATGTGATGGCGCTCGCCTGCGCGGCGCCTTTTGCCGAAGCCGCGTTGCTCGACGAGGTGCGCACCGCCGAACCCTATCGCTGGATCGACGCCGGCCTGTTCGCGCGGTTGCTCGGCTTCGTCCGCGACGGCGGCTATGCGCTCAAAAGCTATGACCGCTTTCGCCGCCTGGCGCCCGACGGACAGGGCAACTGGCGCATCGCGCACCCGCGTCTCGCGGCGCAGCACCGCCTGAACGCGGGAATCATCGTCGATGCGCCGACGCTGGACGTGCGGTTCAGGAACGGCCGCCGCCTCGGCAGCGTCGAGGAATATTTCGCAAGCACGCTGGCGCCCGGCGACACCTTCGCCTTTGCCGGGCTGAGCCTGGAGGTCGAAGCGATCCGCGACACCGACCTGTATGTCCGGGCGACCACGCGGCCCGCACGCATCCCCTCTTATGTCGGCGCGCGCATGGCGCTGACGACGCGGCTCGCCGACCGCGTGCGCCACTTCCTTGCCGAACCCGAAAGCTGGACGCGCTTCCCCGACGATGTGCGCGCGTGGCTGGAGATGCAGGCGCGGCGCTCGGTGCTCCCGCGTCCCGGCGAACTGCTGGTCGAAACGTTTCCGCACGAGGGCGCACACTATCTCGTCGCTTATCCGTTCGAGGGGTGGAACGCGCACCAGTCGCTCGGCATGCTGTTGTCGAAGCGGATGGAGCGCGCAGGGCTCCAGCCTATCGGCTTCGTCGCGTCCGACTATGCGCTCGCGCTCTGGTCGCTGCGCCCCGTGACCGATCCCGGGGCGCTGTTCGACGCCGCGATCCTGGAAGAGGAGTTCGTCGAATGGGTCGAGGGGTCGCACCTGTTGAAGCGCGCGTTCCGCGAGGTCGCGGTCATCGGCGGCCTGATCGAGCGCCAGCATCCCGGAAAACGCAAGACCGGCAAGCAGGTGACCTTTTCCACCGACCTGATTTTCGATGTGCTGCGCAAATATGAACCCGATCATTTGCTGCTCGAAGCCGCATGGGCCGACGCGCGCGAACGATTGACCGACGTCGCGCGCCTTGGCGATCTGCTCGACCGCGCGGCGGGAACGATGGTCCATCGGGCGCTCGACCGGATCAGTCCGCTCGCGGTCCCGGTGCTCGTGCTGATCGGGCGCGAAAGCGTGGCGGCGGCCGACGTCGACGATGCGCTGCTCGGCGAGCTTGCCGACGACCTTGCACGAACGGCGATGCACGGCGGCTGAGCATCGCTTGCCCGATGGCCCGAACAGGCGTAGATTGATGCCAAACAGACGAGGGGATGCCGATATGACGCCGATTGCCGTCCGGTCGCCTTTTTGGGCCTTGCTCGCCGCGCCGCTTCTCGTCGGCGCAACACCGGGATCGCCCGCCCCGGCGCCGCCGCGACAGGACGCGACGGCGTCGCCGCCCCCCACCTCTGTCGTCGACCCCGGCCTGCCAATCGAGGAGGTCACGCCTTTCGTCCAACCGTTCGACCTCGACGCGACGCGGCGCATGGCGGTGCAGGTGATGGTCGAAGGCAAGGGCCCCTTTTCCTTCCTGGTCGATACCGGCGCCGAACGCACCGTGATCGCACGCGAGCTCGCCGCACGCCTGGGACTGGGGCAGGGCGAGAAATTGCGGCTGTCGACGATCGGAACGAACGCCGCGATGGCGCCGAGCTATCGGGTCGCGTCGCTTTCGATGACCGATTTGCGGCTGAACCCGTTCGATGCCCCGGCCTTTGCCGGGCGCCACATCGGCGCGGCGGGGCTTATCGGGGTCGACATGCTCGAAGAGCGTCGCCTGTTGATCGATTTCCGGCGCGAAACAATCGATATATTAGCGACCCGGCGCCACGCGCGGCCGATCATCCGGGACCGGGACGCCATTGTCGTATCGGCGCGCAACAGTGCCGGACGGCTGATCCTGTCGGACGCGCGGATCGACGGTCGCCGCGTCGACCTGGTGGTCGATACCGGGGCGCAGTCGAGCGTCGGCAATATCGCGTTGATGAAGCTGATCGAAGCGCGGCGACAGAATAGCGCACCCTTCATCCCCACCATGCTCGGCGCGATCACCGGCGAGGACGTGCCGGCCCGGCGCACCGCGATCAAGAAGATCACGATCGAAGGGATCGACATCGCCGACCTGCCGGTCTCCTTCGCCGATTCGCATGCGTTCACCGCGCTGGGTCTCGACAAGCGCCCGGCGCTGCTGCTCGGCATGGACAGCCTGTCGCTGTTCGACCGGGTGGAGATCGATTTTCCGAACCGGCGCGTCGTGCTCGACATGCCCGACGGCGCCCGGCGCGAGACGCGGCAGCGGTTCGCCGACGCCGGCTGGCGGCGCAGCCTGTAGCCCCTTGCCGCCGCTGACGGTCGCCGCCATAGCGGCCGTATGCCCGTGGCGCCCATCCTCGAATTCGCCGGTCAGTCGTTCGTCGCCCTGGCCGACCGTGCGCTGTTCTGGCCGCGCCACGGTGCGCTGATCGTTGCCGACCTGCACCTCGAAAAGGCGAGCTGGTACGCCGCGCACGGCCAGCCGCTGCCGCCCTATGACAGCCACGACACGCTCGACCGCCTCGCCCGGCTCGCGGCCGAAACCGGCGCACGCGCGCTGTGGTGTCTGGGCGATAGCTTTCACGACCGCGATGCCGCGGCGCGCATCGGTCCCGCGGTCGCCGAGCGGCTCGGCGGCCAGGCCGCCGCGACCCGCATTCTGTGGGTCGCGGGCAATCACGACGGGCTTTCGGGCGGCATGTGGGGCGGCGAGGTTGCCGACGAACTGGTCGTCGACGGCATCGTTCTGCGCCATGCCAGCGAGCGCGGCGAGGAGCGCCCCGAAATCTCGGGTCATTTCCATCCCAAGCTGCGCCGCACGGTGCGCGGCCGCATGGTGTCGCGGCCCTGCTTCGCGGGCGACGAAAAGCGGCTGATTCTGCCCGCTTTCGGCAGCCTGACCGGCGGCCTCGACGTCGACAGCACCGCGATCGCGGCGAATTTTTCCGGGCGCTACCGCGCGATGCTGGTGGCCAACGGCCGCCTGCTCGACTTTCCATGCGGCGAAACGGCGCGCGTCTGACGCTACGGCAAGCCGGCAAGGCGCCCGGGTTCAAGGGCCAACCCCCAAGGAATCCGCGCTTTTCCCAGTGTGGCACAAATACATCACCCCGGCGAAACAATGCCGGAATGCCGCCGCGCTCGCTGGAACGGCGGCGCCATTTCGATATGTTCGTGCGGCAACGAAAAAAAGAAATCTTGAGAGGAGTGCCTGAGATGAAATATTCTTCCCTTCACTGCGCTCGCCTTTTGCGTAGCAGCGCGCTCGGCGTCTCGCTCGCGGTGGCGATCGGGTCCGTGCCCGCCTTTGCCCAGGATGCGACCGACGACAGCAGCGCGCAGGACGCGGCGCCGCAAGACAGCGCCTATGACGACAGCAATGTCATCATCGTCACCGCCCAGGGCCGCGCGCAGGCGCTGTCCGACGTTCCGGTCGCCATCTCGGCGGTCGGCGCGGAGGTGATGCAGAACAGCGGCGCGAACGACATCCGCCAGCTGAACCAGGTCGCCCCGTCGCTGCTCGTGTCGTCGACCGGCTCGGAAGCCAACGGCTCGGCGCGCATCCGCGGCATCGGCACCGTCGGCGACAACCCCGGCCTCGAAAGCTCGGTCCCCGTCTTCATCGACGGCGTCTATCGATCGCGTTCGGGCATCGGCCTCAACGAACTCGGCGAAATCGACCGGGTCGAGGTGCAGCGCGGTCCGCAGGGCACGCTGGGCGGCCGCAACTCGTCGGCGGGCCTGATCAGCATCTATTCGAAGAAGCCCGAGTTCGAATTCGGCGGCACGGGCGAAATCACCTATGGCAATTACGATTATTGGCGCCTGGCCGGCGGGGTAACCGGTCCGATCAGCGACACGCTCGCCGCGCGCCTCGACGGCGTGTGGGTCAAGCGCGACGGTTTCTACAAGGACACGGCGAACAACACCGACATCAACAACCGCGACCGCTATTTCCTGCGCGGCCAATTGCTGTTCGAGCCCACCGACGCGCTGTCGGTGCGGCTGATCGCCGATTACACCTATCGCGACGAACGCTGCTGTGCGGCGATCTATGTCGACAACAGCGTCAACCCCTATATCGGCAATCTGAACAATCCGGGCGTGCCCGCGACCGACACGACGAACAATATCGTCCAGGTCCTCACCGATCTGGGGCAGGACCCGAGCGCCTTCAGCCAGGGCTATAATCGCGCGATCTCGGTCACGCCGGGACGCAGCTATGCCGGCAAGACCAAGGATTACGGATTTTCCGGCCAGATCGACTATGATCTCGGCGGCGCAACGCTGACCTCGATCACCGGCTACCGCGAATATCGTTCGGGACAGGCGGGCGACCTCGATTACGGCACGGTCGATATTCTCTATCGCGCCGACAGTCCCGACGCCTATCGCCAGTTCCACACCTTCACGCAGGAATTGCGCCTGCAAGGCGAGGCGTTCGACGGCAAGCTCGACTGGCTCGTCGGCGGCTTCTATGCCGACGAACGGCTGACCGTCACCGACAATCTGCGTTTCGGGTCCGACTATGGGCAGTTCGCTAGCTGCCGCCTCGTGACAGGTTCCACGCTGGTGCCGCTGTATGACCCGACAAGCGCCAATTGCATCAGTCCAGCGGGACAGTTCGCGCTGGCCAACGACCTGATCCCGACGCTTCCGGCCGGGGTCGGCGGGCTGATTCTGACCGGCGTCAACAATCTGGCGTCGATCAGTGACATGGGCAGCACCCTCGACCGCTATCGCCAGCGCGACCGCAACTGGGCGCTGTTCACGCACAATATCTTTCACATCACCGATCAACTCGATTTGACGATCGGCGTCCGCTACACGCACGACAAGAAAAAATTCGACGCCACCTTCGGCAACGACAATACAGTCTGCCAGACCAATCAGGCATTGTTCGAACCATTGCTCAGCGGTCCGCTCGCTGCCACCGCGGCGGGCATCCTCGGCCTGTCCTGTCAGGGCAATTCGACCGCCGAGCTTGACGGCGTGTCGATCAACGACAAGCGGAGCGAGGATGAATGGACCGGCACGGCGATCCTGTCATACAAGCCGACCAATGACCTGCTCCTTTATGCCAGCTATTCGCGCGGCTACAAGGCGGGCGGCTTCAATCTCGATCGCTCGGCGCTGAAACCACCGGTGATTCTCGGCAGCGACCCGAGTTCAAGCTTCGCCGCGGTCGGCGGTGCGCAGGGGCTGGTCGGCAACCTCCAGTTCGATCCCGAACTGGTGAACAGCTATGAGCTGGGCGCCAAATATGCGACTGGACCGTTCAGCCTCGGCCTAACCTTCTTCCGGTCGGATTTCGAGAATTTCCAGCTCAATACGTTTAACGGATCGACCTATATCGTCCAGACGATCAACGGCTGCGAAGACGATCTTGGCGGCGGCGACCGCGACCAGAGCAAGTTTCTCGGTGCGCCCAACTATAACGTGGCGGCCTCGTCGACCGGTGCCTGCGCCGCCGACGATGTGGGCTGGGGGGTGCGGACCCAAGGCTTCGAGCTCGAAGCCTCGCTGGTTCCGGCGCCCAGCTTCCGCATGTCGGCCGGCCTGACCTATGCGCGTACCAAATATCGCGACAATCTGGTCGGCAACAGCGCGGGCGACCCGCTCGATCAAGCGCTGCGCAAGCTGCCCGGCGACAATATGTCGAACGCGCCCGAACTGGTCGCGACCGGCAGCATCACCTGGACGCCCGAAATCGGCAGCAGCGGCCTGACCGGCCTGCTCTATATCGATGGCCGCATGACCAGCGACTATAATACCGGGTCGGACCTGTTTCCGCAGAAGGAGCAGGACGGTTATGCGCTGTTCAACGCACGCGTTGGTGTGCGCGGTCCCGACGAGAAATGGGCGCTGGAGCTCTGGGCACAAAATCTGTTCAACAAGCAATATGCCCAGGTCGCGTTCAACTCGCCCTTCCAGGAGGGAGCGACGTCGACGACCGCCGCCTTCACCGACCCGCAATATCCGGGCGGACGCCAGATCTTTTCGCAGTTCCTGGCCGAACCGCGGACCTATGGCGTGACGCTGCGCGGCAAGTTCTGACGCGCCCGTACGGGTAAGATCGCCGCCCGCCTGCCGTTGTGCAGGCGGGCGGCTTCTTTTTTTGGGCTGGTCTTTTTTGTTCGCCCCCGCATAGGCTCGACCGATGTTCGCGATCGACTCCCTGCTCGTTAAAATCGCCCTGATCGGCGTGATCGGTATCGGCGCACAGTGGATCGCCTGGCGCACCGGACGCCCGGCGATCGCGCTGATGCTGATCGCCGGCATCGTCGCGGGGCCGGTGCTGGGGCTGATCCGGCCCGAACAGGATTTCGGGGCGCTGCGCGAACCGATCATCAAACTGGCGGTCGCGGTGATCCTGTTCGAGGGCGGGCTCAGCCTGAAATTCCGCGAGCTGCGGCAGGCGGGCTACGCGGTCGCGCTACTCGTGTTCGTCGGCGTCCCCGTCGGCTGGGCGCTCGGCACCGCCGCCGCCTATTATGGCGCGGGGCTGTCGCTCGAGCTGTCGGCGCTGTTCGGCGGGGTGATGGTGGTCACGGGGCCAACGGTGATCGGTCCGCTGCTGCGTACATTGAATATCGCGCCGCGCGTCAAGAACATGCTGAAGTGGGAAGGGATCGTGAACGACCCGATCGGCGCGCTGCTCGCGGTCGGCATCTATTCCTATATCACCCACGGCGGCGCCGACGCGAACAGCATCGGTATCGTCACCGACGTCGTCGCGGCAAGCCTGCTCGCGATCCTGATCGGCGGCGCGGCGGGCTATGCGCTGACCTGGGCCTTCCCGCGCGGATGGGTTCCCGAATATCTGAAGGCGCCGGTGCTGCTTACCACCGTGATCGCGGTCTTCGTCCTGTCCGACCTGATCATGCACGAAACCGGGCTGATCACCGTGACCGTGATGGGTGTGGTGATGGCGAACCGCGAAACCTATTCGAGCCATATGCTCCAGCGATTCAAGGAGGATCTGACCGTCCTGCTGGTGTCGGGCGTCTTCATCATCCTGTCGGCGACGCTCGACTGGACCGTGGTGTCCAATTTTCAGGCGCGGTTCCTGATCTTCCTGCTCCTGCTGCTGTTCCTCGTGCGGCCGCTGACGATCATGATCGCGCTGCTCTTCACGCGCATCCCGTTCAAGGAGCGTCTGTTCGTCGCGTGGATCGCCCCGCGCGGCATCGTCGCGGTCGCGGTCACCGGCCTGTTCGCGCTGCGCCTGGCCGACTATGGTATCCCGGGCGCGGAGGCGCTGGTACCGCTGTCCTTCGGGGTCGTCATCGCGACGATCTTTGCGCATGGCTTTACAGCGGCGCCCTTTGCCCGCTGGCTGGGCCTCGACCGCGGCAAGGGCGACGGCGTCCTGCTCGTCGGGGCGAACAGCTGGACGATCGCCTTTGCCGAATTCATCAAGAAGCAAGATCGCGACGTCCTGGTCGCCGACGCGAGCCAGCTGGCGCTGCGCCGCGCCCGGCGCGTCGACCTGCCCATCTATCACGGCGACATATTGGACGAGGCGCATGAGGATCACCTCGACATGGGCCAGTTCCAGCAGCTGATCGCCGCGACCGACAACGACGCCTATAACGCGCTGGTCTGTAGCGAGCTGGCACCCGAGATCGGCCACGACCGCGTCAGCCGGGTAATCGGCGAATCGCGGCAGGGCAGCCAGCGGCGCGGCCGCGTCTTCACGCTGGGCGCCACCCCGATCGAGGAACAGCTCGACCGGCTGCAGGCGGGCTGGACCTTCAGCCGCACCAAGGTGACCGAGAAATTCACCTATTCGGATTATGCCGCGCGGATGAAGGCGGGCGGCGGCGACAGCCTGGCGGTCGTGCGCCCGTCGGGCGATCTTGTCATCTTTGCCAAGCACCAGCGTCCGACGGTCGATGCCGGCGACACGATCTGGTCCTTCGTGCCGCCCGAAGACCCAAAGGCGCGCATGGAGGCGCGCGAGGCGGCATAACCCGCCCACATCGGGAAACGATCTGGTCGCCTTTGAACGAGCCTCCTGTGAAGTGTGTCCCCGCGAAGGCGGGGACCCATCTCCCGCCGATGCGACATAGCGCCGTCTGGAGATGGGCTCCCGCCTTCGCGGGAGCACACGGGTTATTCGGTCAACGACGCTCGCGCGCTACCGCGCCCGCGCCGCCTGGTGCGCGATATCGGTCATCAGCTTGCGAAACAGCACCGCACCCGGTGTCCCCGACGCCTTGAGCGCGCGTTCGCAGTCGAGCAGGCGCGTCATCAGCCGCGCGACGCGGACCGAATCCCATAGGTGAAGCTGTGCGGTCACCGCGCCCTGTTCCTTCCAGAACACGCCGCTGCTCTTTGCCGAAACGACCGTCGCGGGATGCGCGCCCGCGTCGACCTCGGCGCGCAGCCGGGCCAGCTGTGCCGCGCGGATCGCGAGGGCGCGGATGATACGGATTTCCGCCACGCCCACCGCCGCGGCGCGGGCGAGCATGTCGGGCAGGTCGCGCAGCTTGCCGCCGAGCGCGACGTTGATGCACTCGCTGACATCCTCTTCGTGCGTCGCGGCGCCCAGCGCGGCGATATCGGCGGCCGTTACCTGCCGCTGCCGGTCGCGGTCCGCGTCGAGATAGAGCGCCATTTTTTCGAGCTCGCGGCGCATCAATGCCTGGTCGCCCGAGACCAGGTCGACGAGCATCTGTGCCTCTGCATTGGCGAGGCGCAGCCCTTGTTCCTCCGCCACGACGATCGCGATGCCGACGAGCGCCCGGCGGTCGGGCTGGTAACAGATTGCGGCGACCGCAGCGTCCGAGCCTTCGACTAGCTTGACCAGCTTCGACCGCGCGGTCACCGACGCGCCGGTTGCGATCACGGGATTGATCCCGCTGT
>CAZSMB010000067.1:11693-13651 GCA_964607625.1 uncultured Sphingopyxis sp.
TTCGACCGCGCGGTCACCGACGCGCCGGTTGCGATCACGGGATTGATCCCGCTGTCGGCGGCGAGCAGCGCCTCGACCGCGGCAAGGCAGTCGTCCCCGCTGCCCGAGATTTCGAGCCGGATTACCCGCGTGCCGGCAAAGAGCGACAGCGAGGCGGCTTCGGCGGCAAGCAGCGCGCCATCCTGTGCGAGCTGCGAAGAGGAAAGGTCGAGGCGCTCCGCCTCCTTGCCCGCAAGCGCGACGAGCTTCGCCGCGATCGCATTCATGGTCGCGTCGTCGGGACCGGTCAGCAGGATGAACCGGAGCGCGGGATCGAGCTGCCGCAGGCGTTCAAGCTCGGCGGGCTTGACCGACTTCATCAGCGATCGGCGGGCGGCGCAACGCCGGGCGCGGCCGCCGGGCCGCCGCGGTTCGCATAGACGGCGAGCCGCGCGACGATCTGGTCGGCGACGCCGGACGCCAGTCGTTCGAGCGAACTGTTTTCGGCCGCGATCGTCGCATATTCGCTGCCCACCACGTCGATACCGGCATCCTGCGCGGCGGTCGCGTCGAGCAGCACCTGCCCCGTCTGTCCGTCGACGAGCTGGTAGCGCGCCCGCAGCGTCCGCCGTTCGCGCGTGATCGCATCGTCCGACCGTACGCCGAAGCCGGTGATCGAATCTTCGAGCCGCACGTCGAGCCGGTAGCGATTGCCCTCGCCCCGTCCGTTCTGCGCCGCGACGAAACGGTCGCGCAGCGCGTTGCGGACCAGCCAGCCGGCGTGCCCCTCGATCGGCGCGACATCGATGTCGGCGAGCATCGTCGCGACGCCGCCCGCGCTGCCGCTCGCATAGAGCGGCTTCAATCCGCAGCCGGCGAGCGGGAGCGACAGGGCGATCAGGCAGGAGACGAGAGGGGCACGCATCTTAAGGGACAATATTCACCAGACGGTCGGGAACCACAATCACCTTCTTCGGCGCCGCGCCGGCGAGCAGTTCGGCGATGCGCGGGCGCGCCAGCACCGCGGCCTCGACGGCGTCCCGATCGAGCCCCTTGGCGAGTGTCAGCTCGTCGCGGCGCTTGCCGGCGACCTGGATCACGATCGTCACCTCGTCGTCGGCGAGCAGCGTCGGATCGGCGGCGGGCCATGCCGCATCGGCGATCATCGCGCTGTCGCGCTGCGCCTGGGGCAGCGCCGCCCACGCCTCTTCGGCGAGGTGCGGCATCATCGGCGCGACGAGACGGATCAGCGTGGCACACGCGTCGGCGCGCGTCGCCGACGGTTTCGCCTTTTCGATGTCGTTGGCGAGCGCGTGGATCTTGGCCACCGCCTTGTTGAAGCCCAGGGCTTCGATGTCGGCCGCGACCCCGGCGATCGCGCGATGGAGCAGCCTCGCCAGCGCGATATCTTCGGCCCCGTCGCCGCGATTCCCGGTCTCGCCGAACAGGCGCCACAGGCGCTGGACGAAGCGCCACGCGCCCTCGATCCCCGCTTCGCTCCACGGCAGGTCACGCTCGGGCGGGCTGTCGGACAGCATGAACCAGCGCGCGGCGTCGGCACCGTACTGATCGAGGATCGCGTCGGGATCGACGACATTCTTCTTCGACTTCGACATCTTGATCACGCGGCCAACCTCGACCGGCGATCCGTCGGCGACCAGCGTCGCGCCGTCGGCGGTGCGCGTCACCTCGTCGGGCGTGAAATAGAGCGGGGCGACGCCCTCGCCCTGATCGCGGCTGTAGGTTTCGTGCGTGACCATGCCCTGTGTGAACAGGCTCGCAAAGGGTTCCTTCACCTCGACCATGCCGATGCGTTCGAGCGCGCGCGTCCAGAAGCGCGCGTAGAGCAGGTGGAGGATCGCATGCTCGATGCCGCCGATATATTGGTCGACGGGCAGCCAGCGCGCGATCACCGCGGGGTCGAACGGCTTGTCCGCCGGGGAACTGGCGAAGCGCAGGAAATACCAGCTCGAATCGAC
>CAZSMB010000068.1:0-13608 GCA_964607625.1 uncultured Sphingopyxis sp.
TCAAGGACATGGCGCGCGACATGGCCGCACAGTGGGACCGCGAGCGCGCCGCCGCCCGTCGCCGCTAACCTCTTGTCCACAGGCACGGCACCATAGCCGTTGCGCGCCGCGCCCCGCTGCCGCTAATGCGGCACTCATGTGGCAGCTTTATCAATTCCCCCTGTGTCCCTTCTCGCGGAAGATCCGCCTTTTGCTGGGCGAAAAGGGTGTGGGATATGACCTGCTGCGCGAATCGCCCTGGGAGCGCCGCGACGAATTCATCGATCTCAATCCTGCCGGGCGCACGCCGGTCATGGTCGATCAGGGACGCGGGCAGGTGCTGATCGACAGCAACGCGATCGCCGAATATTTCGAGGAAACCGTCGAAGGCAAGGCGATGATCAACGGCACCGCGGCCCAGCGCGCCGAAATCCGCCGTCTCGTCGCGTGGTTCGACCAGGATTTCTATTTCGAGGTGACCGGCCCGCTTTTGTTCGAGCGCATGCAAAAGCGTATCGTCCATCGCCAGCCCCCCGACGGCGGCGCGCTGCGCGAAGCGATGAAGGCGGCGAACAACCATCTCGATTATGTCGACTATCTGATCGACCACCGCACCTGGCTGGCGGGCGCGACGATGAGCCTCGCCGACCTGGCCGCCGCGGCGCATATTTCGGTCGCCGACTATCTCGGTGGCATCGACTGGACGGGGCACGAACAGACCAAGGGTTGGTATTCGGGGCTGAAATCGCGGCCGAGCTTTCGCCCCTTGCTGGCCGAGCGAATGGAGATCGTGACGCCGCCGAAATATTATGAGGATGTGGATTTTTGACGCATCGCGGAATGCGGAGCGTTCCGATGCGGCACCCCCCGCGAAGGCGGGGGCGACCAGCAGGTCAACAGTTCTTGTATTTCCAGTTCCGGTCCTTGCCCTCGGCAACCTGTACCACCGTGGTCGCGATCCGTTTCGCGCGTGTTTCGTCGCGTTTGGCTTCGATCACCCATTCGATATAGTCGCGGCGCTTGCCGGGCGAAAACGCATCCCATTGCTTATGCGCGGCGGGATTTGTCCGCAGAGCGGCGGCAAGGTCGTCGGGCACCGCAAGCGCGGGCTTGCGCCTGGCTGGCGGACGGTTCGGCCTGGCGTCTCCGGCGAGCGCAGCCGCCTTGGCGATCAACGACGCAAGCTCGGCGTCGCTCGGTAGATCGTCGAGGCTGACGATTTTTCCGAGGCTGCCCATCGCGCCTTCGCGTTCCTCGCTCCCCGTCACCTCCGCATGGCGCCAGAAGCCGAAGGCCGCGTGGGCCTTGAATACCGCCATGTTGGCGAGCGGACTGCCATTCAACATGAAGAAAGGCATGCTCCATTTGATCGCTTCTTCGACCCCGGGTACCTGGCGGTGCATGAGCTGGCGCAAATGGATGAGGATCGGCTGCGCGAACGGCGCGGCCTTTGCAATATAGGCATCGACGCGCGGGTCGCGCGACCCCGTCATCCGGCGTGCCGCGCGGTGACGAGGTAGTTGAGCGCCTCGCTGCCGCCGAGCTTGAAACCGCGCGCGGGCGATGGCGACAGGCCGGTGCGGTCGATGACCTCGAGCCCCGCCCCCGCCAGCAGCGCCTCCAGTTCCTCGGGTTTCAGGAACTGATCCCAGTCGTGCGTGCCGCGCGGCACCGCGCCGATCCGCTCGGCCGCCTCGACAAGCAGCAGCTTCGACAGCGCGGTGCGGTTCGGGGTCGAAAGGATCATCAGCCCGCCCTGCGCCAGTCGCGCGGCCAGTCCGGCGACAAAGACCGCAGGATCGGCGACATGCTCGACGACTTCCATCGAGGTGACAAGATCGAAGGTCGCGGCCGGCAGCGCCGCCAGTTCGCCGGCATGATAGGCGATCGCGAGCCCCTGCCCGGCCGCGTGCGCGCGCGCCGCGGCAATATTTTCGGGTGCGGCATCGACCCCGGTCACATCGCCGCCGAGCCGGGCAAGCGGTTCGGCCAGCAGTCCCGCGCCACAGCCGACATCGAGCGCGCGCTTGCCCGCAAGCGGATGGCGCTGGCGCGCATCGAAATGCCAGTGGGCGTCGATCTGGGCGCGGATATAGGACAGGCGTACCGGGTTCAGGCGGTGAAGCATCGCGGAGGACCCGTGGGGATCCCACCAGTCGGCGGCGAGCGCCCCGAAATGCGCGGCCTCGTGCGGATGGATGGTCGCTTGGTTCATGCGCGCGGTGTGGCACCGCCCCCGGCCCGGCGCAAGATAATTACCGCGACGAGTGACCGCGCGCCGTAATCGGCGCTTTTGTTTGCGCCGCGCGAAGAAAATATATCGGCGCGCGCCCTTCGCCGCCTTGCCTTCGCGCGCGCCCTTCCCTAACAGCGCGAGGCTCGCGGAAATGCGACGAAGTCGCGGGCGAAACCAGGCGAAGAAGGCAGGGCGAAATGGCGCGGATCGTGATGAAATTCGGGGGCACGTCGATGGCGGGCACCGAGCGGATTCGCACCGTCGCAAAGCTCGTCGCGCGCGAAGCCGCCGCGGGCAACGAGGTTGCCGTCGTGGTCTCCGCCATGGCGGGCGAGACCGATCGGCTGGTGAATTTCTGTCGCGAGGCGAACCCGCGCTACGATCCCGCCGAATATGACGTCGTCGTCGCGGCGGGCGAACAGGTGACGTCGGGGCTTCTCGCGCTCACCTTGCAAGCGATGGGCGTCCCTGCGCGCAGCTGGCTCGGCTGGCAACTGCCGATCCGCACCGAGGAAGCGCATGCCCGCGCGCGCATCGCCGATATCGAAACCGGCGCCCTGCTCGCGGCGATGGGGCGCGGCGAAGTGGCGGTGATCCCCGGCTTTCAGGGCATGATGGACGATGGCCGCATCTCCACGCTCGGGCGCGGCGGGTCGGACACCAGCGCGGTCGCGGTCGCCGCTGCGGTAAAGGCCGACCGCTGCGACATCTATACCGATGTCGACGGCGTCTACACCACCGACCCGCGCATCGTGGCCCGCGCACAAAAGCTCGATTATGTGACCTATGAGGAAATGCTCGAACTCGCGAGCGTCGGGGCGAAGGTTCTCCAGACGCGCTCGGTCGGGCTTGCGATGAAAGAGGGCGTGCGCGTGCAGGTGCTCTCCAGCTTCGTCGAGGGCGACGAGGCGCCGAAGCGGGGCACGATGATCGTCAGCGACGAGGAAATAGAGGAAGTCCAGATGGAACGGCAGCTCATCACCGGCATCGCCCACGACAAGAACGAGGCGAAGATCATCGTCACGCGCGTGCCCGACAAGCCGGGCGGGGTCGCGAATATCTTTGCGCCGCTCGCCGCGGCCGGGATCAACGTCGACATGATCATCCAGAACGTCGGGCGCGACAAGGGCGAGACCGACGTGACCTTCACCGTGCCCGCCGCCGATCTCCTCCGTTCGATCGATCTGCTCGAAGCGGGAAAGGAGAAGATCGGCTTCAACCGTATTCTCAGCGACGACAAGGTGGCGAAGATCAGCGTCGTCGGCGTTGGCATGAAAAGCCATGCGGGGGTGGCGAGCACGATGTTTCGCGCGCTCGCCGACCGCGGCATCAACATCCAGGCGATCTCTACCAGCGAGATCAAGGTCAGCGTGCTGATCGACGAGGACGAGACCGAGCTTGCGGTTCGTGTCCTCCACACGGCCTACGGGCTCGACGCCGACTGACGCGGCCCGGGCCTGCGGCCAAACGTCAGCCCGGCGCGCCGAACCAGCCTTGCAGCACTGGCGCCAGCCCGGCCGCCTTCGCGTCGCCGGTCCAGGCGACATGGCCGTCGGGGCGCACCAGCATCGCCTCCGGAAGCGCGACGATGCCCGCCCGCGGCAGCTCGCACACCCCTTCGGCTTGCGCATCGATGCAGCGGACATGCGCCGCATATCCGGCCGGATCGACGCGGCCCGCCTCGCCGAAATTGACCAGAAGCGGTTTCGCATCGTGCATCAGCGCGAACAGCCTGGCCGGGCCGTCGGCGGTGATCAGATCGAGATCCGGGACGCGCCGCCCGAGCAGTTCGTGTCCCTTCCCCATGTCATAACGGACATCGAGCCCCGACATCGTCGCCGCATATTGGCGCCGCGGTTCATCCATCTGCATCGTCTCGGCCATCATGGCGCGCAGGGCGCTCGATCGCGCGTCGCCGCGATTGAGGGCGGTAAGGGCGAGGGTCTGCTGGAGCAGGTTCGCACCGACCGGATGGCGTTCGGTGTGATAGCTGTCGAGCAGCGCGTCGGGGGCAAGGCCTTTTACCGCGAGCGCAAGTTTCCAGCCCAGGTTCACCGCATCCTGCAACCCGATGTTGAGCCCCTGCCCCCCGACCGGCGAATGGACATGCGCCGAATCCCCCGCCAGTAGCACCCGGCCCGCGCGATAGGCGGTCGCCTGCCGCGCCGCATCGGTGAACCGGGACAGCCATGTCACACCGTGCACGCCGAAATCACAGCCATAGGCCGCGACGAGCGCGGTGCGCAGCGCCCCGAGATCGGGTGCCGGCCCCTGAACCCGTTCGGGCTCGGTCACGACGCCGCGCACCCGGCCGTCTTCGAGCTTGCCGAGCGCATAGAGCCCCTTGTCGCCATGACGGATACCCCACGCCGGTTCGTCGGTCATCCCGCCTTCGAAAATCAGGTAGCTGATGTCCGCGTCCCAGCCCGCAAAGTCGATCCCCGCCTGCCTGCGCACAAGGCTGCGTCCGCCGTCGCATCCGACCAGATAGGCCGCGCCCATCGACCGGCCGTCGTGCAGCGCCACGTCGACGCCATCGGCATCCTGCGCGAACCCCGTCACCTCGCAATCATAAAGGATCGGAACGCCCAGCTCCGTGACCCAATCGGCAAGACCGCGCTCGATCTTCGCCTGCCACAAGCCCAGCGTGTAGCTGTGCCGGGTCGGCCTGTCGCTTGCGTCGAGGATCGTGCCCGCGAACGCCATCACATGATGCTTCTCGCCCTGTTCGACGAAGCGATCGACGATCCCGCGCTGGTCGAGCAGTTCCAGCGAGCGCGGATGCAATCCGCTGGCGCGCGACCCTTCGACCGACTGGTCGGGCCGCCTCTCGACAAGTGCGACATCGACCCCTGCCAATGCCAGCTCGCCGGCGAGCATCAGCCCGGTCGGCCCGCCGCCCGCAATCACGACGTCATGGTTCGAAAACTGCATCTGTCACCTCGTTATGTTCGATTCGAGGGCCAGACTCTTACGCGGGCACCCGGGTCTTGAAGCAAGCCCCGGGCGCCCCATATATCTATAGTGGAAGGGACGGCAGTTCGTCTCCGACGCTATTTCCCAGCTTTATCGCTCACCGCCTTGATCACCAGCGCCTTGTCATCGACGAGGTAGCGATCGGCGAGCTGCTGCAAGTCGGCCGGCGTCGCCGCCTCGACTTCGGCGATCGCGTGGCGGCTGCGATCGAGCCGTTCGGGATGCGACGACGCTTCGGCGACATAATTCATCCAATAGCTGTTCTCGCGCCGCGCCTTGGCAAGCGCCTCGACAAAAGGTCGCCGTGCGCGGTCGAGCAGGTCGGCGTCGACCGGTTGCTCGCGCAGATCCTTCGCGATCGCAAGGATCGCCGCGCGGGTCGTTGCGATATCCTTGTAATCGACGTTGGCCGCCGCGAAGATGTGGCCGAACTTCGGGAAATCGTCCGACAGGCTTGCCGCCGCGCCGGGGCTGTATGTTTCCCCGAGCCGTTCGCGCAGTTCCTCGGTCAGCTTGAGCTGCATCACGCGGGCGAGCAGGGTCAGCCGCATCGATTCAGCAAGGTCGCTGTCATCGCGCGCGGGCCAATAGACGCGCACCTCGGCCTGGTCGGCCGGTCCCTTGTGAATCAGGGTACGCTCGCTCGTGTCGGCCTGAAACTGGCGAAGGCGCGACGCCGCACGCGGATCGAAGGCGGCGCGGCGTTCGGGCAGCGCGCCGAAGGTCGCGGCGATCGCGTCGATCGCGGCCTGTTCGTCGATATCGCCGACAACCCCGATTTCGATCGCGCCATGCTCCAGGCTGTCGGCGATGACCGGCTTGAGCTGGTCCCAGTCGCGGGTCATCAGTGTCGCGAGTGGCGGGGTCTGAGCGCGGGGATCGTCGTTGGCCAGGATGCCGCCGACATCGCGCCCGATCACCGCGGCCGGCGTCGCGTCGTTCGCGGCATAACGCTGTGGCAGCACCCGCCGGATCAGCGCGAGGCCGTCGGCACGATAGCCCGGATGGGTGACATAGGCGGCCATCAAATCCGCCTGGAGCCGGAAATCCTCGGGCGAGGTCACGGCCTTGCCGCCGAACGCATCGATATCGGCGCCGAAGCTGGGCGCGACGGTCTTGCCGGCAAAGATCGTGCGCAAATCGTCGTAGCTGTGCGCCTCCAGGCCGCCAACGCTCAGCGAACCCGCGAGCGCAACCTTCGTCGGATCGTCGCGCGTCGCGAGCAGGGTTCCGCCGTCGACGCGCACCGACAGCCAGACCTTGTCCTTCTGGAAATCGGTCCTTTTGATGTTCAGCATCACATTGTTGGCAAAGCGGATGCGGCGGATGCCCAGATCCTCGACACGTTCGTCGGAAACGACGCGCCCCGGCTTGCCGAAATCGGTGTAGGCGAAGGCCGTGCTTTCGGCGGCGACCGGCACGGTGACGGCGACCGCTTCCGACGCCTTGAACGCGGCAAGGATCGCGTCGGTCCCGCCATCGATCGCGGTCTTGCTCGTCACCCGCGCCAGCGGCGGGCTCATGCCCGACACGCGCTTGCGGAACGCCTCGGATACGCGCGCGGCGTCGAGCGAGGGCTCGGTCGCCATGAAGAGCGCCTGCGTCGTTTCGGGGCGGACGAACACGAAATCGCCGTCGGCGGCATTGACGAGCACGTCGGCAAGCGCCTCGCTGCGCCGCGTCGTCACCCCCGCGACCGCGGTCTTGAGCGCGGTGCGCCGCGTCGCAAGCTGTTCGTCGACCTCGGCCTGGGTAAAGCCATACTCGACGGCGCGGCGATACTCCTGCTCGACCAGCGCGAGCGCGTCCTTCCAGGCGCCCTCTTTCGCCACCGCACCCGCCGTGACCATGTCGAAGGTCTTCCAGCCCTCCAGATCGTTCACATAGGCGGAGAGGATCGGCGAATCCTCTGCAAGCGCCAGCTTGGCGAGCCGGCGGTTGACGATGGCCTCGCCGACCTCCTCGGCCAGATGGCGCGCGCGCTTCGCCCTGGTGTCGGGTTCGTCGACCCACGGCTTGAAGCTGGCGATCGTGACCCCGTCGTTAATCGCGGGATCGACGAAATCGTCGGCGGCCGACGCCCGGGCATAGTCGATCGACCCCAGATCGGGTTCGGGGCCCGCCGGCCCGCGTCCCTGCCAGTCGACAAAGCGCGCCCGTATCTTGGCCTCGACCGCAGCGGGATCGAAATCGCCGACCATCACCAGCGTCGCGCGCTCGGGACGATAATAATGATCGTAGAGATCGCGCAGGCGCGAGGCCGGCGCGGTGCGGATCACCTCTTCGGTTCCGATCGGCAGCCGCTTGTCGACGATCATGTCGGGCATAGCAAAGGCGAACTGGTCGACCAGGTTGCGCAGCTGATAGGTATCGCGCGCGCGGCGCTCGGACAGGATCACCCCGCGCTCGCGGTCGACCGCATCGGGGGCGATCGTCAATTCGCTCGCGGTCTCGCGCATCAACATTAGCCCGGTATCGATCAGATCGTCCGATGCGTTGGGGAGATCGAGCTTGTACACCGTCTGGTCGAAGCCGGTCGAGGCGTTGGTGTCGGCCCCGAAGGCCAGCCCCTTTCGCTCGAGCAGCTTGATCATCTCGCCTTCCGGCACGTGGGTCGAACCGTTGAACGCCATATGTTCGAGGAAATGGGCGAGGCCGCGCTGATCATCGGCCTCGTCGAAGCTGCCGACGTCGAACCGCATGCGGATAATCACGCTGTCCTTGGGCGTCTCATTGTGCAGCAGGGCATATTTCATGCCGTTCGGGAGCACGCCGAAGACGACGTTCGGATCGACCGCCACATCGCTTGCCGCATAATTCCACGCCTTTGCCGCCGCAGTCTGCGGGTTGACCGGAACCGGCGGGGCGGATGGGCTCGCAGCAGCTGTGGCAAGGAGAGCGAACGGCGACAGCAGGATGGCGGTCAGCCGGAACGAAAAAATGGTCATGCCAAGGGTTTGGGGCCCCTGCCCGGCAGGGTCAAGCCACGCGGTCGATGCTTTCGACGGACGACATGTCGGGGCGATCGGCAGCCTTGGCGGCGTAGAGCGCGCGGTCGGCGACATCGAACAACGCTTTCGCGGTCGCCCCATGCCCGGGCCATTCGGCGATGCCGATGCTCGCGCCGACCTGGATCACATGGCCGTCCAGCCGATACGGCCGTGCCAGCGCGGCGAGGATATGGTCCGCAAAGGAGGAAGCGAGCAGCGGCGACCCGGCCCGCACGAGGATCGCGAATTCGTCGCCGCCCTGGCGCGCCACGAACGCGTCGTCGCCGCACGCGACCAGCAACCGGTTGGCGATTTCGCAAAGCAGGAGGTCGCCGACCGCATGACCGTAGCGATCGTTGACCGGCTTGAAGCCGTCGAGATCGAGCAACCCGATCGCAAACCGGCTCCCCGGTCCCGCGGCGGCGATTTCCTCGTCCAGCCGAACGTCGAAATCCCGACGATTGGCGAGGCCGGTCAGCGGATCGGTATGCGCAAGGTCGCGCATCTGGTGCTGGAGCTGGAGCAGGTTGATGAGCTGGCCGTGCTGTTGCAGGATCAGGCGAAGCAGAAAGGCCGTCGCGACGACGAGGCTGGTCCCCGCCGCAATCTCTGGCGGATGTCCCGACGTCAGCATCAACAGCGCGATCGGGACGAGGCCGATACCCAGGTTGACGATCGTCGCGAAGCGGACCGACGACAGGCAATAAGCGGTGGCGAGCGAGCCCATCGCCATGATCATCGCATAATAGCTGTGGGCCTCGGGCGGCGCCGCGAGCCAATTGACCACGGTCCAGCTGCTGCACATCGCCCCCATTGCGCCGGAGAGCAGGGTCGCCTCCTTGATCACGCGGCGCGCGCGGCGCGGGCTCATCCGGCGTCCGCGGAACTGCATCTGCACGGCAAAGCCGAAGAGGCAAACGACCGCAAGAATCACGGGGAAACCCACACGAATCAGCGGATGTACGCTCGGAACGCCGCCATAGATTGCGGTCGGCGTCGTGGCCGCGAGGGTCAGGAACAGCATCGGGGTCAGCGTTTCGATACGATTGGCGCGCAGAATCGCGACATCGTCCCGGATTGCCTCCGGAATCGGCGGAAAGAACCGCCGCCTCGCCCATGTGAAAACCCCCGACATGGACTTCGGATAACAAACACAAGTAAAACAGGCGTTAAGCAAAGGAACGCCGATTTTTCATCGGGGTAAACAGGTGTCCGCCAGAGTCGACTTGCCAAATATTAACCATGTTTTGCGATCTCCCGCCGCGATCAAGCCGCGCAGGAGCCTTGCCATGTCCGTCCCGTCACCCGCCTTTACATCTCCTACGCCCGTCAAGGGCGCGATCCTTCCGCCCGCAGCGCCGACCCTGCCTCAGCAGGACACGCCCGCCGACCAGGCCGCGCGCGCCGCCCAGCTTGCGGCGACGCAAAAAGTCTATGTCTGGACGACCGACGTTCCGACGCTGCCCGGCGTCCCCCTCGCGACCGACGTGCCAAAGGCCGACGAGCCGACGATCGCGTGGTTCGCGATCCTGATCGGCGTGGGCCTCGCCATCGTGCGCAACGCGCTGGCGGTGAAGCTCGGCGGCGTCGACACGGGCGAACTCGACGGACACCGCGCCGAATATGAGGCCGCGCTCGCCGAATGCGACGCGATCGAGGCCTCGACCGCGCACGTCGCGGCGGGCCACGGCACCGCCACCGGCCATGCCGTCCTGGGCGGGATCGTCGACGCGGTCGAGCATAGGGTGGCCGCCGCAGAGCATGACGCCGATATCGCGCGGCTCGAGGGCCATCGCCAGCGGCTTGAAGAGCTGATGAAGGTCAGCGCGACCGAAGTCGCGGGGCTGGGCAGCGCCACGCCGCGCAGCCTCGACGCCTATCGCGCGCTGTTCAAAACGCTGCCCGTTCCCGGGATCGCCTATGACTTTATCGACGACGCGACCTTTGCGCGGCTCCGCGTACAAGGTCCGAACAACATGCTCATTGCGGCGGTCGGCGACGAACTTCCGGCCAATTTCCCGTTCGATTCCGCGCGTTATGAAGCCGTGGTCGCAGGCGATACGCTGGCCGCGGCGCTCGCCGAAGGGCGGCTTTTCCTGCTCGACTACAGCGAGCTTTCGGTGCTGACGCCCGGCACGTATGGGACGCTTGCCAAATATGTCGCACGGCCGATCGCCCTGTTTGCGATACCGCCAGGCGGCGCGTCGCTGGTACCGGTTGCGATCCAGTGCGGGCAGGACCCCGCCGCCAATCCGATCTTCACCCCCTCGCCCGCCGCCGATGCCGGCTGGGGCTGGGAAATGGCGAAGCTGGTCGTGCAGGTCGCCGATGGCAACTATCACGAACTCTTCACCCATCTTGCGCGCACCCACCTCGTCATCGAGGCGTTCGCCGTCGCCACGCACCGCCACCTCGCCGCGACGCATCCGCTGTGGGCGCTGTTCGTTCCGCATTTCGAAGGTACATTGTTCATCAACGAACAGGCCGCGACGTCGCTCATCGCCGCCGACGGGCCGATCGATCATATCTTCGCCGGAACGATCGCGTCGAGCCAGAAGGCCGCGGCCGACGACCGCCTCGCCTTCGATTTCCGGGGCAAGATGCTGCCGGCCGACCTGGCCGCGCGAGGGGTCGGAGTGACGTCCGCGCTCACCGACTATCCCTACCGCGACGATGCGCTGCTCGTCTGGAATGCGATCCGCGAGTGGGCCAGCCAATATGTCGCGCTCTATTATGCCAGCGACACCGACGTCACCGACGACACCGAACTTGCCGCCTGGGCCGAAAGCCTTGCCGGCGAAGCGAAGATCAGGGGCTTTGGCCCCGTCGCGTCGCGTGCCGACCTTGTCGACGTCTGTACGATGCTGATGTTCACTGCGAGCGCGCAGCACGCGGCGGTCAATTTCCCGCAAAAGGACATCATGGCCTTTGCCCCGGCCGTCACGGGCGCCGCATGGCAGTCGACGCCGGCACGTCAGGGCGGACAGGACAAGCCCGGCTGGCTGGCGATGATGCCCCCGGTGGCGCTCGCGCTCGAACAGTTGAACGTGCTCGAGCTGCTCGGATCGGTGCATTACCGGCCGCTCGGCGACTATCGCAGCAACAGCTTCCCCTATCCGGCGTGGTTCCAGGACCCGCGCGTCACCGGCCCGGAAGGCCCGCTTGCATGGTTCAAGGGTGCGCTTGCCAATGTCGAGGCGACGATCGTCGCGCGCAACGCCCGGCGGCGTCAGCCCTATCCCTATCTGCAGCCCAGCCTGATCCCGACGAGCATCAATATTTGAGAAGGATCGCCGCCCTCGCGAAGGCGGGGGCCGCAATCGGCATGGCGCAACATCTCCAGCGGCCCCCGCCTTCGCGGGGGCGCCGTCTTTTTCTCGGGCCTCAGCTGCCCTTTTTCTTCCGGTGCGTCTCGAGGTCGAGCACCGCATTGTCGCCGCCTTCGGGCATCAGGCCCAGTCGCCGCGCGACTTCCTGATAGGCTTCGACCTCGCCGCCCAGGTCGCGGCGGAAGCGATCCTTGTCGAGCTTTTCGTTCGTGGCCATGTCCCACAGGCGACAGCCGTCGGGGCTGATCTCGTCGGCAAGGATGATGCGGCTGTAGTCGCCCTCGTACAGGCGTCCGAACTCGAGCTTGAAATCGACCAGCCGGATACCGACCGCCGCAAACAACCCGCACATGAAATCGTTGATGCGGATCGCCATGTCCTGAATGTCGTGAAGCTCGTCCTGGCTGCACCAGTTGAAGCAGGCGATATGCTCCTCTGCGATCAGCGGATCGCCGAGCGCATCGTCCTTGTAGCAATATTCGATCAGCGTACGGGGCAGCTGCGTCCCTTCCTCGATCCCGAGCCGTTTCGATAGCGAGCCCGCGGCGACGTTGCGCACGACGACCTCGATCGGCACGATTTCGACCTGGCGGATCAGCTGTTCGCGCATGTTCAGCCGGCGAACGAAATGGTGCGGCACGCCGATCTGGCCCAGCAGGGTAAAGACATGCTCCGAAATGCGGTTGTTGAGCACGCCCTTGCCGTTGATCGTTCCGCGCTTCTGCGCGTTGAACGCCGTCGCATCGTCCTTGAAATACTGGATCAGCGTCCCCGGTTCGGGACCTTCGTACAGGATCTTGGCTTTGCCTTCGTAAATCTGGCGGCGACGGGCCATGGCGTTAGACTTTCTGCCGGAACCAAAAGAATGACCCCGGCGGCAGGCGACTCAGGAAGAGGCCGGCGCCGGGGGCGATGGCGGCCCTATAGCGGCAAAGTGCGGCCGCGTCATCATCGACCTCATCGCCCGGTTTACGCTTACGTCCACGTCAACTTATGCTTGCGCTGATGCCCGCCGCTTGCAACGGTAGCGCCGACCCAGAAAGGGAGAGAGACCTATGAGCTTCGACCAGATTCGCCTCGACCGGCACGAAGGTATCGCGCTGCTGACGCTGCACCGCCCCGACCGCATGAATGCCTTCACCACCGAAATGATGCTCGAGATCGTCGCCGCGCTCGACGAATGCGACGCCGACGACAGCGTGCGCGCGGTGATCTTTACCGGGGCCGGCGACCGCGCCTATTGCGCCGGCGCTGACCTGGGCCAGGGCGCCTCGACCTTCGATTACGACAAGCGGACCGACAAGGCGGCGACGCTGCCCGACGGCATCGCTGCGAGCCCGGTCGCCGAGGACGGCACGATCGACTGGTCGCACCCGCTGATCCGCGATTCGGGCGGGCGCGTCTCGATGCGCATTTTCGACAGCAAGAAGCCGGTGCTCGGCGCGATCAACGGCGCGGCGGTCGGCATCGGCGCCACGATGACACTGTCGATGGATGCGCGTCTTGCCAGCGAGACCGCGCGCTATGGCTTCGTTTTCGCCCGCCGCGGCATCGTCCCCGAAGCAGCGTCGAGCTGGTTCCTGCCCCGACTCGTCGGCATCGCCGCGGCGACCGACTGGTGCTTTTCGGGTCGCCTGATCGATGCGCAGGAAGCGCATGAAAAGGGGCTCGTGCAGTCGGTCCACAAGCCCGGCGAGCTGGTCGACGCGGCGATCGCCAAAGCGCGCGAACTGACCGAAAACAGCGCGCCGGTCTCGGTCGCGCTTACTCGCCATATGCTGTGGCGGATGCTCGGCGCGCCGCACCCGATGAGCGCGCACCGCTGGGACAGCCGCGCCATCTTCGCACGCGGACGCAGCTCCGACGCCGCCGAAGGGGTGACAAGCTTCCTCGAAAAGCGCGCGCCCGACTTCACCGCGAGCGTCGCGGACGACTATCCGTGGTTCGCGGAGTTCGAGGATGCGCCGCCCTATTCGTGAACGGCGGATCGGGGGTAGGAGCGGACTATCCCCTACCCGTCATCCCGGCGCAGGCCGGGATCTCACCCCAACGGTTTTACGCACCGGCGAGATCCCGGCCTGCGCCGGGATGACGTTGG
>CAZSMB010000069.1:0-13477 GCA_964607625.1 uncultured Sphingopyxis sp.
TGCGATATTCGTCGAGCGTCGTTGCGCCGATGCAATGGAGTTCGCCGCGCGCCAGCGCGGGCTTGAGCAGGTTCGAGGCATCCATCGCGCCCTCGCCCTTGCCCGCGCCGACAAGCGTGTGCATCTCGTCGATGAACAGGATGATCTCGCCCTCGGCGGCCTTGACGTCGTCGAGCACGCCTTTCAGCCGCTCCTCGAACTCTCCGCGATATTTTGCGCCCGCGATCAGCGCGCCCATGTCGAGCGCGAGCAGGCGACGGTCCTTCAGGCTGTCGGGCACGTCGCCATTGGCGATGCGCAGCGCGAGCCCTTCGGCGATCGCGGTCTTGCCGACGCCGGGTTCGCCGATCAGCACGGGGTTGTTCTTGGTGCGGCGCGCGAGGATCTGCACGGTGCGGCGGATTTCCTCGTCGCGGCCGATAACGGGGTCGAGCTTGCCCTCGCGCGCGACGTCGGTGAGGTCGCGGGCGAATTTCTTGAGCGCCTCGTAGCGGTCCTCGGCCGAAGCGGTGTCGGCAGTGCGTCCGCCGCGCAGGTCGTTGATCGCCGCGTTGAGCGCGTCGGCCTTTACACCCGCGTCGGCGAACGCCTTGCCGACCGGAGTTCCGCTTGCCAGAACCATCGCGAGCAGCAGCCGTTCGACGGTGACATAGCCGTCGCCGGCCTTGGTCGCGACCTGTTCGGCCTGGTCGAGCAGGCGCACCGCGTCGTTGTTGAGGCCCGGCGTCGCCTGCGCGCCCGAGCCCGACACGGCGGGCAGCTTGCCCAGCAGCGCGTCGAGGCCCTGCACCGCGCGTGCGGCATCGCCGCCGCTACGCTGGATCAGCCCGGCCGCCATGCCCTGATTGTCTTCGAGAAGCGCCTTGGCGATATGTTCGGGGGCGATCTGCTGATGGTTCATGCGGATCGCGATCGTCTGCGCCGCTTGCAGGAAGCCCTTGGCGCGGTCGGTAAATTTTTCGAGGTTCATGGACTAACCCCCTTTCTCGTCACCAAAGATAGTGTTGCCATTATGCAACACAAGAGCGTGGCTTTCCGTCGTGCATTTTTTCGGTCATTAGGGCGCCTCGCAAGAGATAATGCAGCGAATGGGAAAGCGGATGCGCAAATTTCTGATTGGGATAGTGGCGGTGCTGATCGTGGTCGCGATCGGACTCGCGGTGTGGGAACCGCTGTCCGCCGAGAGCCCGGTCGCGCCCACATACAAGCCCGCGAGCGTCCAGATTGCCCGCGACGCATTCGGCGTGCCGCATATCTTTGGCAAGACCGATGCCGATGTTGCCTATGGCGTCGCCTATGCCCATGCCGAGGACGATTTTTCGACCCTGCAGGAAGTGCTCGCAATGACGCGGGGACGCGCCGGAGCGATGCTTGGCGAGGATGGGGCAAAGATCGACTATGCCGCGGCATTGCTGGGCGTGCGCGACACGACCGCGCGCGACTGGCCGCGGCTGCCCGAGGATGTGAAGCAGCTTTTCACCGCCTATGCCGCCGGGCTCAACCATTATGCCGACAAGCATCCGGGCGAAGTGCGGCTGCGCGGCCTGTTTCCGGTGACGGGCGAAGACGTCGTCGCGGGTTTCGTGCTGCGTTCGCCGTTCTTCTTCGGACTCGATTCGGTGCTCGGAAAGCTGAGCGAAGGCAAGCCGCTCGGCCGCGAGGGTGGCCCCCCGCTCGACGTCACGGGAAAGGTCGTGCCGCGATCAGACACGCCGCTGGGGCGCGATCCCGGCGAGAACGGATCGAACGGAATCGCGGTGGCGCCGTCGCGCATGGCCGACGGCACGACGCGGCTCGTCTCGAACTCGCACCAGCCGTGGACGGGCGGAGTCGCCTGGTACGAACTGGTGGTTCACAGCGAGCAGGGATGGGATTTCGCGGGCGCGAACTTCCCGGGCTCGCCCTATCCCTTTCTCGGCCACAATAAATATCTCGGCTGGACGAACACGGTAAACCGGCCCGACCTGATCGACGTTTACAAGCTGACGCTCGACGAAAGCGGCAAAAACTATCGGTTCGATGGCAAATGGCGGCCGCTCGAGAAAAAGCGCGTCTGGCTGAAGGTCAGATTCGGTCCGTTCGTGCTGCCGGTGCCGCGAACCGTCTATCGATCGGTGCAGGGACCGGTGATCGAGAATGACAAGGGCGCTTTTGCGATCCGCTACGCCGGGATCGACCAGGCGAATATGGTCACGCAATATTACCGGCTGAACAAGGCGAAGAATTTTGCAGAATGGCGCGCGGCAATGGCGGCGCAGGGCGTGCCGGCGACCAATTTCATCTATGCCGATGCGAAGGGCAATATCGGCCTTTTCTATAATGCGATGTTCCCCGACCGGCCGCGCGGGTTCGACTGGCGCGGCATCCTGCCCGGCGATACGTCAGCCGATGTGTGGACGAAGACGCTGCCGTTCGATCGCGTTCCGGCGCTCGTCAATCCCGCGTCCGGCTATGTGGTCAACGCGAACAATACGCCGTGGGTCGCGGCGGGACCCGGCGACGAGCTCGACGCCGCGGCGTTTTCGCCCTTGCTCGGGATCGAGGACGACATGACCAATCGCGCGACGCGGCTGATCGAGCTGTTCGAGGCGTCGGGCCAGATCGACGAGGCGCGGCTGAAGCAGATCAAATATGACACCGCTTATGCGAAGACGGGCTATGCGAAGGCGTGGATGGACAAGCTGCTCGCGCTCGACACGAGCGGCGATCCCGCGCTGGCCAGGGCGCAGAGGCTGCTCGGCGAATGGGACTGGAATCTGGACGGCAAGGGGCATGGCGACGCGCTCGCGCTGATGGTGCTGCGCCCCGCCGGCGGAGCCCATTACCAGCGGCGGGCCGATCCCGATCCGCGCGAGGTGCTGAAGGAGGTCGTCGCGCACCTGCAGGAGCATTTTGCCGGGCTCGACCCGAAGCTGGGAACCGTGCTGCGCCTGCGCCACGGCGAGGGCCCGAACCGCGTCGACCTGCCGCTCGACGGCGGCAACGACACGGTGCGCGCCTCGACCCTGTGGGACGTCGAACCCGACGGGCGGCTGAAGGTGCGCCATGGCGACAGCTTCATCATGTTCGTGACGTGGGACAAGGCGGGGCGCGTGCATTCGCAATCGATCCAACCCTTTGGCGCCGCGACGACGCGGCCCGACAGTCCGCATTACAACGACCAGGCGCCGCTGTTTGTACGGCACGAGCTCAAGCCGGTGCTGTTCGACCCGGCGGCGCTCAAGGCCAGCGGTGCGCGCTTCTATCGCCCTTGAAAGCGCGAAAGCCGTGTCCTAAACCTCTCACACACCGCCGTCCGGCGCCGCCGCGATCTTCGTTCGCGCCCCCATCTGCCCTGAGGAGCATCCATGCCCCGTTTTCATCGTTTCGCCATAGCCCTGGCGCTTTCGACCTTGCTCGTCGCCGCCGGTCCCGCGCTCGCCAGGGCGAAAGCCGAACAGGCCGCGCCGATCGCCGACCTGGTGAAAGCGGTCGACATTCCGTACCAGGCGTTCACGCTCGACAACGGGCTGCGCGTCATCGTCCACGAAGACCACAAGGCACCCGTGGTCGCGGTGTCGGTGTGGTACCGCGTCGGATCGAAGAACGAGCCCGCCGGCAAGACGGGCTTTGCCCATCTGTTCGAACATCTGATGTTCAACGGATCGGAAAATTCGCCCGGCGATTTCTTCGAACCGCTCGAACAGGTCGGCGCGACCGACAGCAACGGTACGACCAACATGGACCGCACCAATTATTTCGAGACCGTTCCGACCGGTGCGATCGACCGGGCGCTGTTCCTGGAAAGCGACCGCATGGGGCATCTGCTCGGCGCGGTGACGCAGGAAAAGCTCGATAACCAGCGCAGCGTCGTGCAGAACGAGAAACGACAGGGCGACAATCGGCCGTTCGGTCTGCTGCGTTACGAGATATTCGAAAATCTCTTTCCGTCGGGGCATCCCTATCATCACAGCACCATCGGCTCGATGGACGATCTCAACACGGCGACGCTCGACGATGTGAAGGGGTGGTTCACCGATCATTACGGGCCTAACAACGCGGTGCTCGTGCTCGCGGGCGATATCGATGCCGCGACCGCGAAGGCGAAGGTCGAGACATGGTTCGGCGATATTCCGCGCGGCCCCGAGGTCGAGATGCCGAAGGTCACGGTTCCGACGCTGCCCGCGCCGCTGGCAAAGACGGTTCACGACATGGTCCCGACGACGCGCATCTATCGCATGTGGGCGATCCCCGGGCTTAACGATCCCGAAGCGGTGCCGCTGCAGATGGCGATGGGCGTCCTGGGCGGGCTGTCGAGTTCGCGCCTCGACAATGCGATGGTCCGCAAGGACCCGGTCGCGGTCAGCGTGTCGGCCTATGCCCAGCCGTTCGAGGATGCGGGCATCCTGATCGTCCAGGCCGACGTCAAGGACGGCGTCTCGCCCGATGTCGTCGGCAAGAAGCTGGACGAGGAAATCGCCAACTTCCTGGCGACCGGGCCGACCGCCGATGAATTGCAGCGCACCGCCGCGAGCACGCTGGGCGGCACGATCGCGAGCCTGGAATCGGTCGGGGGATTCGGCGGCAAGGCGGTGACGCTCGCCGAGGGCGCGCTCTACTCCAACGATCCGGCCTATTATAAGACCGAACTTGCACGGATGGCGAAGGCAACCCCGGCCGAGGTGAAGGCGGTCGCGAACAAATGGCTGTCGCGTCCGGCCTTTTCGCTGACCTATGTGCCGGGCGAGCGGACCGAGGGGGGAGAAAATCGCGGCGGCGCGGTGCGCGACGGCAAGGCCAGCGAGGCGGTCGCGCCCGATCGCTACTGGAATCCCGAGCTGGGCGATGTCGGCCCCGATACGGGGATCGGCACCGCATCCTTCGTCGCCGACCGGTCGCAATTGCCGCCGGTCGCCGAACTGAAGGCGCTGGAGTTTCCCGCGATCGAGCGCGCGACGCTGAAGAATGGCATTCCGGTGTTCTTTGCGCATCGCGACGCCGTGCCGACGGTGCAGGTCGCGGTCAGCTTCGACGCGGGCTATGCCGCCGACCCGCACAGCGCGCTCGGCACCCAGTCGCTGATGCTCAGCCTGATGGACGAAGGTACGACGAACCTCGATTCGATCGCCTTTGCCGAAGCGAAGGAACGGCTTGGCGCCGCGATCGATGGATCGGCCAATGCCGACGAAACGATTTTCAGCCTGTTCGCGCTGAAGCCGAACCTGCGGCCGTCGCTGAACCTGCTGGCCGACTATATCCGCAACCCCGCCTTCGACGCCAACGAACTCGAGCGCGTGCGCGCGCAGCAGCTCACGCGGCTGAAGGCCGAACTCAACGACCCGCGCGCGATCGCATCGCGCGTGCTGCGGCCGGTGCTGTATGGAGCCGATCATCCCTATGGCATTCCGCCGTCGGGGTTGGGCACGGCCGAAGCGGTGAAGAGCGCGACCCGCGCCGATCTGGTCGCGTTTCACGATAGCTGGGTTCGGCCCGACAACGCGCGTATCTTCGTCGTCGGCGACACGACCCTTGCCGAGGTGAAGAAGCAGCTCGATGCGACGCTTGGAACCTGGACGCCCCCCAAGACGCCGAAGCCGGAAAAGGATTTCGACGTTGCGATCCCGCAGCCGAAGCCGCGCATCCTGCTCGTCGACCGGCCCAAGTCGCCGCAGTCGGTGATCCTCGCCGGCAAGGTGCTGGATGCCAAGGGCGGTGACGACCTGGAAATCCTGCGCGCCGCGAACGATATTTTCGGTGGCAGCTTCCTGTCGCGATTCAACATGGACCTGCGCGAAACGAAGGGCTGGTCCTATGGTGTCCGGTCGGGTGTGTCCGACGATGCCGGACGGCTGACCTGGGTTGCGATCGCACCGGTTCAGGCCGACCGGACCGGCGATTCGATCAAGGCGTTCCGCGAGGACCTGACCGCCTATCTGGGCGACAAGGGGACCACCGCCGAGGAACTCGAGCGCACGATCAACGGCAGCGTGCGGGCGCTTCCCGGCAGTTTCGAGACGTCCGGCGACGTGCTCGGGGGATTGCGTTCGATCGTCAAATTCGATCGTCCCGACGATTATTACGAAAAGCTGCCCGCGACCTATGAAGCGATGACCGCGGCCGAAATCGATGCGGCGGCGCGACAGGCGCTCAGCGTCGACGACCTCGTCTATGTCGTGGTCGGCGACGCGGCAACGGTGAAACCGCAGCTTGACGGACTGGGCCTGACCGTGGAAACAGCGACACCGTCTAATTGACATCAGTTTCAGTAGGAGAGCCCCAATGTCTCAAGTCGATGGTAGCTATGATTGCGTGACCAAGTCGCCGATGGGCGACCAGAAGTCGGTCTTTACCGTCAAGAGCGACGGCGACAGCTTCACCGGGCAGAATGCGGGCGCGATGGGCTCGCTCGATGTCGAGAACGGCAAGGTCGACGGCAACAAGCTGACCTGGACCATGAACATGAAGGTGCCGATGCCGATGACGCTCGAATGCGAAGCGACGATCGACGGCGACGCGCTGACCGGCACGATCAAGGCCGGACCGTTCGGATCGATGGCGATGACCGGCACGCGCCAGGCCTGATCGCCTGCAATCGAACAGATCGGCCGCTCGTTGCGCTGGCGACGGGCGGCCTTTTTTTGCGCTTTCATCCCTGTCACTCGTCGAAAAGCATTTGGTGCTGGTCGCGTCCCCGCCGATAGTCCAGCATGAACCATCGCGTTCGCAACACGGGGAAAATCATGCGGAACCAAATGCTTTCGGCCTCTCTGGCCGCTCTTGCGCTGGCCTTGTCGGGCGCGCCCATCGTCGTTGCCGCGGCCGAGGCGCCCGCCGCGGCCAAGGCGCTGGACGCGACCGTTGCGGCGGTCGACATACCCTATGAGCAATTCCAGCTCGACAACGGGCTCACCATATTGGTCCATACCGACCGCAAGGCGCCGATCGTCGGGGTAACGACCTATTACCGGGTCGGATCGAAGAACGAACCCAAGGGCAAGACCGGCTTTGCGCATCTGTTCGAGCATCTGATGTTCGGCGGCAGCGAGAATGTCCCCAATTTCGACGAGCCGCTGGAGGCGGCGGGATCGACCCCGACCAACGGGTCGACCTGGCTCGACCGCACCAACTATGTCGAGACGGTGCCGACGGGGGCGCTCGACCTTGCGCTGTTCATGGAAAGCGACCGCATGGGGCATCTGCTCGGCGCGGTGACGCAGGAAAAGCTCGACCAGCAGCGCGGTGTCGTCCAGAACGAGAAGCGGCAGGGCGACAACCAGCCCTATGGCATCGTCGAATATGAAGTGCAGGACGCGCTGTTCCCGGTCGGCCACCCCTATCGTCACTCGACGATCGGTTCGATGGCCGACCTCGACGCCGCGAGCCTGGCCGACGTCAAGACGTGGTTCCGCGACAATTACGGACCGAACAACGCGGTGCTCGTGCTCGCGGGCGATATCGATGCCGCCACCGCCAAGGCGAAGGTCGAACGCTGGTTTGGCGACATACCGGCGGGTCCGCCGATCGCGCCGGTGAAGGCGCCGGTGCCGACGCTCGACAAGCCGTTTTCGAAGACGATCACCGACCAGGTCGCGACGACGCGCCTCTATCGCAACTGGGCGGTGCCGGGCCTGAACGACGAAAGCTATGCGCCGCTGACCGCGGGCATGTATATTCTGGGCGGGCTCGCGAGTTCGCGGCTCGACAACCTGCTCGTCCGCAAGGAACAGCTTGCGGTTGCGGTGACCGCCTATCTGTTGCCGTTCCAGCAGGCGTCGATGGTGCAAAGCTATATCGACGTGAAGCCCGGCGTCGATGTCGCCAAGGCCGAAGCGCGCTATGACGCGATCCTGTCCGATTTCATCGCGAACGGGCCGACGCAGGAAGAACTCGACCGCGCAGTCGCGAGCCTCGTATCCTCGCAGGTCGGCCAGCTCGAGCAGGTCGGCGGGTTCGGCGGCAAGGGGGCGACGCTGGCCGAGGGGCTCGTCTTTTCGAACGATCCGGACAAATATAAAAAGGATCTCGCGGCACTCGCGGCGCTGACCCCGGCCGATGTGCGCGCCGCGATGGGCAAATGGCTGACGCGCCCCGTCGCGGCGATCCGCGTCGATCCCGGCGAACGAACCGAGGGTGGCGAGAACCGCGGCGGATGGGAGAAAGCGGGTAGCCCGCGCATCGGCTTCTATCGCGGTGCGGGCGATCCAGCGCCTGGGGAGGCCGCGCCGGAAAAGCGGGACTTTCCGCCCGTCGAACCGGTCGCTGCGTTCGATTTCCCGACGATCGAGCATGCGACGCTGCAGAACGGCATCCCGGTCTATTTCGCGAAGCGGACCGCAGTGCCCAAGGTCACGGTGACGATCAGCTTCGACGCGGGTTATGCCGCCGATGCCCCCGACGCGCGCGGGACGCAAAGCTTCATGGCGGCGATGCTCGAAGAGGGGAGCAAGACCCGCGATGCGATCGCGATCGCGTCCGAGCAGGAGCGGCTCGGTGCGCGCATCGACGTCGGCGCGGGACTCGATTCGACCTATGCGTCGCTCGATGCGCTGTCGAGCAACCTGGCCCCGTCGCTCGCATTGATGGCCGACATCCTGCGCAACCCCGCTTTCGCACCCGCGGAGGTCGACCGGGTGCGCGATCAGCGGCTTGCGGGGATCGCGCAGGAAGAGAATAGCCCGTTCCTGCTCGCGATGCGCGCGTTGCCGCCGCTCCTCTATGGCAAGACACATCCCTATGGCGCGCCGCTGACCGGTACGGGCAGTCGCGATGTCGTCGCCAAGCTGAGCCCTGCGGACCTCGCGGCCGCGCATGCGGCGTCGATCCGGCCCGACACGGCGCGGATCGTCGTCGTCGGCGACGTCGACGAGGCGGAAGCGGTGGCCGCGCTCAACCGGGCTTTGGGCGACTGGAAGGCGCCGGCTACCCCCGCGGTGCGCAAGGACATCGACGCGGCCGTTCCGACGCAGGCCCAGCATATCGTGCTGATCGACCGTCCCGGCGCACCGCAGTCGGTGATCGCGGCGGGGCAGGTGCTGCCCGAAACGGGCAAGGACGCGAACGAGGTGTTGCAGGCATCGAACGAGATTCTCGGCAACGGGTTCCTGTCGCGCCTCAACAGCAATCTGCGCGAAGCCAAGGGCTGGTCCTATGGCGTGCGCAGCCGCATCCAGGAGACCGAAGGCCGGATGCCGCACATGATCCAGGCGCCGGTGCAGAGCGACCGCACCGGCGATGCGATCGCGGAGATCCTGCGCGAGATGAAGGAATATCCGGCGACGCGTGGCGCGACCGCGGTCGAGGTCAACCGGATCAAGGAAGGCAATATACGCGGCCTGCCCAACCGCTTCGAGACGCGCGGACAGATTGCGGGCGGGATCGACGAAATCGTCCGCTTCGGCCGTGCCGACGACTATTATGAGACGCTTCCGGCGATCTATGGTGCGCTGACCGCGCAGACCCTGAACGCTGCCGCGGCGAAGGACCTGCAACCGGGGCACCTGGTCATTGTCGTCGTCGGCGATGCCAAGACGGTGCGGCCGCAGCTCGACAAGCTGGGCCTGCCGGTCGAGGTGATGACGGTCGGCGAATAGCTATGAAGTCATGGGTCGGCTCTGGCCAAAGGAGCCGATCCTCTTCATAGGGTTGCCATCATGTCCAACCCGACTCATGCCTCGCCGACCCCGTCGGTTCGCCTGCCCGGCGACCGCGAGATGGTGCTGATGATGGCGATGGTGATGGCGCTCAACGCCCTCGCCATCGACTCGATGCTGCCGACCTTGCCGGCGATCGGCGAGGCGCTGGGGGTCACGGTGGCGAACGATCGCCAGTTCGTGATATCGGTCTATCTGCTCGGTGTCGGGTTCGGATCGCTCGTCTATGGCCCGCTTGCCGATCGCTTCGGGCGCAAGGGGGTGCTGGTGCCCGCGCTCGTGGTTTACGCGCTGTTCGCGATCGGCAGCGGGCTTGCGACGAGCTTTCCGATGCTGCTGGCGCTGCGTTTCGGGCATGGCTTCATCAGCGCGGCGCTCGGCGTGATCGTCGTCGCGGTGATCCGCGATCTGTTCGTCGGGGACGCGATGGCGAAGCGCATGTCCCTGATCTTCCTGGTGTTCATGATCGTGCCGATCATCGCGCCATCGATCGGCGCCGGGGTTGCGGCGATCGCCGGATGGCGCGCGATCTTCTTTCTCTTCGCCGCGATGGCGCTGCTGATGCTCGTCTGGCTGCGCCGCCTGCCGGAGACGCTTGCCGCCGAGGATGTGCGCCGGCTCGACTGGCGGACGATGGTTGCGGGCTGGATCACGGTGACACGGCACCGCCGCGCCGCGGGGTATATGATCGCGGCGGGGGTGATGCAGGGTGCGCTGTTCGGCTATCTGAACAGCAGCGAACAGATTATCGCCGAGGTGTTCGATGCCCGTGCGCTGTTCCCGCTGATCTTTGCCTGTGTCGCGATCGGAATCGCGATCGCCAATTTTTCCAATTCGCGCATCGTCGAGCGGTTCGGCGCGCGGCGCGTGTCGCAGACCGCGGTCTTCGCCTTCATGGCGACCGCGCTCGCCCAGATAATCGCGGCGCTGAGCGGTATCGAAACGCTGCCGATGTTCACCGTGCTGATGATGGCGAATGTCGGCCTGATCGGCTTTATCGGCAGCAATTTCGGGTCGATCGCGATGGAGGATTTCGGCCATATGGCGGGCGTCGCATCTTCGTATCAGAGCTTTGCCCGTACCCTGCTCGCCGCGGTCGTCGGCGCGGCGATCGGTCAGCAGTATGACGGTACGACGCTGCCGCTGGCCTATGCCTTCATGGGCTGTGCCGCCGCGGGGCTGTTGCTGGTGCTGTGGGCCGAGCGGGGCCGGCTGTTCACGCGGCCGGGCACCGCGCCGAAAAGCCCGTTCTGACGGGCACGCCGCGGCAACAGCCGCCGTCGCGCCCCTCAGCCGCCACGCGCGCGCGCCGCGCCGAACTCGATCCAGCCGAAAGGGCGCGGGGTTTTCGGGATATAGTGCGCGCCTTGCCGGTCGACGGCGAAGCCCGCCCCGGCATAGGCATCCGAAATCGGCCGGGTCAGGTGGCAATTGCCGCCGATTCGTTTCCAAAGCGGCTCGATCCGGCGCTGCCACTTTGCGACCGGCGCATCGGGGGCGCCGCCATGTTCCAGAAACAGGGCGGTGCCGCCGGGTTTGAGGACGCGGCGAATTTCGGCCAGTACCGCCGCCTGATCCGTCACCGAACACAGGGTGAAGGTCGTGACCACCGTGTCGAAGCGATCATCGTCGAACGGCATCGCTTCGCCGACGCCGCCTTCGATTCGCGCCTCGATCCCGCGATCCTTCGCCGCCGCGCGGCTCATCGCGAGCAGTTCGGGCGAGGGATCGAGCCCGGTGAAGCTCGACACGCGGTTCCAGTCATAGAATTCCATGTTGATCCCGCCGCCGCAGCCGAGTTCGAGCACGTCGCCCGTTGCGTGCGGCACGACCCTGCTGCGCGCCTTCATGATCTGTCCCTGCGAGCAGGCGCATTTGATCAGGCGCGGCACCCCATGTCGTTCCCACCAGCTTGCCATCGGCCTGTCTCCCCTTGGCGTGCAGCCTGTCCCTTGCTAGCGCGCTTGGCAACACCCATCTCTCGCTCCCGCGCCGGAGCGGCGTCAGCGAAGGACGATCATGGCCACCACTCACCACACCAAGATGCTCATCCTCGGCTCCGGGCCGGCCGGCCTGTCGGCGGCGATTTACGCCGCGCGGGCGGGGATGAAGCCGATCGTCGTGCAGGGTCTCCAGCCGGGCGGGCAGCTGACCATCACGACCGACGTCGAGAATTATCCCGGTTTCGCCGAGGTGATCCAGGGGCCGTGGCTGATGGAACAGATGACCGCGCAGGCGGTGCACGTCGGGACGAGCATGATCTGGGACACGATCGTCGATGTCGACGTGTCGCAGCGCCCGTTCAAGCTGACCGGCGACGGCGGCGACGTCTATCTGGCCGAGACGCTGGTGATCGCGACGGGCGCGCAGGCGAAATGGCTGGGCGCTCCCGGCGAGCAGGAACTCGGGGGCAAGGGCGTGTCGGCGTGCGCAACGTGCGACGGCTTTTTCTATCGCGGCAAGAAGGTCGTGGTGATCGGCGGCGGCAACACCGCGGTCGAGGAAGCCTTGTACCTGACCAACCACAGCGACGATGTGACGCTGATCCACCGCCGCGATACCTTGCGCGCCGAAAAGATCCTGCAGGACCGGCTGTTTGCCAATCCGAAGATCAAGGTCCTGTGGAACAAGACGGTCGCGCGCTTCGTCGCGGGCGAAGGCAATGCGGGACTCGTCGGGGTCGATTTGATCGACACCGAAACCGGCGAAGCGAGCCACGAGGCGACCGACGGCGGCTTCGTCGCGATCGGCCACAGCCCGGCGACCGAATTGTTCAAGGGCAAGCTGCCGCTCGACGCCGACGGCTATCTGGAGGTCACACCCGGCACGTCGCTGACCGCGATCCCCGGGATATTCGCGGCGGGCGACGTCACCGACAAGGTGTATCGCCAGGCGGTGACCGCGGCGGGCATGGGCTGCATGGCGGCGCTCGATGCCGAACGCTTCCTGGCCGAGGCCGAATATCACGCGATGGTGGACGCGTAGACCTTAGTCGAGTACGGCCAGGATTCGCTTGGCCAACCAATCGGCATCGTCGCCGGCGAAGCTGTGCGATGCGCTGTCGAGGCGTTCGACCGGGATTGCGCCGGGGCGGCAGGATTCGACGAAGGCCTGTGCGGTGCGGTCGCCGCTCGCCAACAGGATCGTGGCGGGGCAGGGCAGGGCCGCCATTGCGCCGTCCAGCTGCGCCGCGAGGCTCTCGGGCGCGGCGGCGGGCTTGCGCTTGCCGAGGGCGAGGAGGCCGCGCGCGAGTTTCCCCACGTCGATCTCGCCCTTCAGCAGCCGCAGCAGGCTTCCCGGGTCCTTGAGCCGCGACCAATAGCGGGCGCGGATCGCAGCGGCCGGGGGTAGCGCGGGCGCGTCGCTTTCGTCTTCGCCGCTGTCATAGGTCCACGGGTTGGCAAGGATCAGCGCGTCGAGTGGGAGCGGCTGGTGGAGCAGCAGCGCGCTTGCCGCGTCGCAATTGCCGAAGGCGACGAGGCGCGTGATGTGGGGTGCTGCCGTCCGAAAGGCGGCGATCGCAGCGGCGATATCGGGCGCGCTACCCTCGAAGCCGCAATTCTCACCTTCGCTGTCGCCGATACCGCGGCGGTCGAAGCGAAACACCGGATAGCCCGCGGCGGCGAGGCGAGAGGCGAGCAGCGCCATGCCGCGATGCGCGCCGCTGCGAAGCTCGTTGCCGCCCGACACGATGAGCAGGCCCGTCGTGCCCGGCGCGTCATCGAGCGTCGCCGCGAGCGCGGCGCCTTCGCAGGCAAAGCTCAGATGACGCCGCATGCCCGGCTCCATCCGATGATATCGTCGGCGATCGCGCGCGCCATTGCGGGATCCTCGCCCGGCTCGGCGCG
>CAZSMB010000070.1:0-12957 GCA_964607625.1 uncultured Sphingopyxis sp.
CTAAGGAATATAGGCGACCGGGGGGACGCCGTGGCGATAGGGGGCGTACCAATTGTGGGCGCCCGGCCATTTCGTCTGGTATTTCTTGAACTGTGGTCCGGTCGGCAGGCTGTCTTCGTTGCGGATCGTCCACATCAGCAATTCGGCCATGAGCGCGGCCTGCTCGGTCGCGACTTCGGGCCTGCCGAACAAATTGTCGAGCTCGCAGGGGTCGCGAGCAAGATCGTAGAGCTGGCCATATCCCATCATGTCATAGATCAGCTTCCACCGGTCCATCCGCACCATCTTCTGATTGCCGCTTTGGGTCACCATGTTGAGTTCATCGAACCCGTCATCCTTGCGCCCCGCCACGTCGGGCGGAATCGCATCGCCCGCTTCATAATAGAGGCCGCCCAGCCCGGCTTCGGCATAGATGCTGCGAAACTCGACCTCTGGATAGGGTTGCCCCTCCAATAGCGGGCGCAGGCTTCGTCCCTGGACGCCGTGAGGGATCGGGGCGCCCATGAATTCGCACAGCGTCGGCATCAGGTCGGCCATCGATACGAACGGCTTTTCCCCGATACCGGGCGTCGCCTCGATGCCGGCGCCATGCCAGACCATGGGAATGTGGACGAGGGTTTCGGGCAGGCCGACACCTTTGCGGCCGAGACCATATTTCATCAGATAGTCGCCGTGATCGGACACGCGCACGATGATCGTGTCGCGCATCAGGTCCCTGGCCTCCAGATGATCGACGAGACGTTTCACCTGGTCGTCGATCAATTTCAGCTGCCCCAGATAGTTGGAAATATAGCGCCGGGTCAGCCTGTCGGTATCGGGTTCGCCGAACAGTTCGAGCTGGTGGAGCCATTTGGCGCGAAAGCCAAGGCGATCGAGGGCCTCGAGTCCGGCGCAAGGCTCGGGCAGCGCATCGGGCGGGAACATGTCCCAATAGGGGGCGGGCACCTGTTCGGGGTTATGCGGTTCCGCGATCGAGACTTGCATGAAGAACGGGGACGCCGCCGCCTGGTCGATGAACTCCATCGCGTCGGTGACGATGCGATAGGGAAATTGCGCCTCGACGGGGAAGGGGGTCGCCTCCTGCGCGACATTGAAGCTCAGCGCCTGAATCCATTTTTCATAGGCGGCGAGCATCGCCTTGTCGCCGTTGGTCTTGTCGCCCTTTTCATGGTTGTAGAAGCGCCAGAAATCGACCTTGGGGCCCGGCTTCATATAGGTGTGGTTCTTGCCGACCAGCGCAGTGCGATAGCCGCGCGCCTTTGCGACGTCATAGAGGTCTTGTTCGTAAAAGGCGGCGTCGGCCTGGAAATTCATGCGGACGCGGTGGGCGCCAGGCCAGCGGCCCGTCAGCATCGACGTGCGGCTGGGTGTGCAGGCGGGCATCGTGCAATAGGCGCGCTGAAAATCGACCCCGCCGGCAGCAAGACGGTCCATCGTCGGCATCGTATCGAACGGATAGCCCGACCGCTTGGTGAGGCCCGCCGGGTTCTGGTCGGTGATCAACAGGATGATGTTCGGCGGACGCCCGCCGCGCGCGGCGGCCCCGCCTGGCCGGCCTTCGGCCGCGGCGGCCGGCGCCGCCATCAGTTCGCGGCCGCCGAACGCTGCGACGATCGCGCCGCTTGATGCGTGACGCAGGAAATCGCGCCGCTGGATCTGTTCGCGATCGTCTGTCCCGGCCATGCGCGTTGTTCCTCTCTGCCTGATCGACGCCGGATCGGTTCCCGACAAGGGACTTGCGTATTGGCGCCTATATTATAGGATAAATATGTGTTATTGGGTCGAGGAGCGAAGTTCAAGTGATAGTTGGAAACATTCTGCAACGGCAGACGAGGTGCGCGCGCGCGCTCGCTTTCATCGGGGCGGCCTTGGCGATGAGCGCATGCGTGGGGGCGCAAGGGGGCGCCGCGAATGCGGCGGCCGCAGCCGATGGCGCGAGCGACAGCTTTACCAATCCCCTCCTGCCCTCGGGCCCCGATCCGTGGGTCACGCAGGTCGACGGGATCTATTATTACACCAACACGCTTCGCAACCGCATCGCGCTCTGGCGCACCGACAATATCGGGCATCTGGCGAGCGCCGAGCATCGCACGGTGTGGACGCCGCCCGCAACGGGGCCGAACGCCCACCTGATCTGGGCGCCCGAACTGCATCGGATCGACGGTAAATGGTTCATCTATTATTCGGCCACCGCGAGCGGGTTCAACGACGACAAGCATCGCAGCGTTTTCGTGCTCGAGAATGACGGCGACGATCCGTTGACCGGGGAATGGATCGGCCGCGGGCGCGTCAACACCGCCCACAGCGGCATCGACGGCACGGTCTTTTCCTATGGCGGCAAACGCTATTTCGCCTATTCGCCCTATCTGGGGCCGATCAGCGGGCTCGCGATCGCCGAGATGGCGAATCCGTGGACGCTGAAAGGCGAGGAGCGCGTGATCGCGCGCGCCGACCGTCCGTGGGAGAAGCAGGGCGGTCGGAGCATCGTCGAGGGTCCCGAATTTCTTTTGGGCCCCAAGGGCGATCTCTTTCTTACCTATTCGGCAAGCGCCTGCTGGTCGGACGACTATGCGCTCGGCATGCTCCATGCGGCACCGGGCGCGGACCCACTCGACCCTGCCGCCTGGACCAAGCTGCCGCAACCGGTCTTCAAGCGCGGCAACGGCGTTTATGCCACGGGCCACAATGGATTTTTCAAGTCCCCCGATGGCAAGGAAGACTGGATCATCTATCACGCCAATCCCGAACCGGGCATGAAATGCACGCTGAAACGTGCGCCGCATATCCAGCGCTTTGGCTGGACCGCTCAGGGCTGGCCCCAATTCGGCGAGCCGGTGGGCGAGGGGACGCCGCTGCCCGTGCCGTCCGAATAGGGCGCGTACATGAGAAAGGCCGCGGAGACGCCCGCGGCCTTTGCACCTTCCGCCTCCTCGGCGTCAGAAGTTGAAACGCAGGCCGACGCGATAGACGCTTTCCAGAAACTGCGTCTGGAACGGATATTCGTCCCCCTCCGCGTTGAACTGGCGATGGGTTTTCAAAGCGGCGCCAAGGATGTTGGACGCGTTGAAGCTGATCGCGAAATTCTTCGTCGGGTGGAGCGTCGCGGCAAGGTCCAGCGTGCCGCGTCCGTCGGCCATCATCGGCAGTACCGGGCCCAGACCGCCGATTCCGGGATCATTGATCCGCTGGTAATTGACGACGAACTTTGACCGGTGATTATAGGCCACGCGGAGCGAGAGCCCCTTGATTTCGTAGAATCCGACGATGTTGTAGATGTGGCTCGATACGCCCGCTATCGGTTGTTGCCCCGGCAGGAACTGGGCATATTCCTCCGGCAATTCGGACGAATGATCGATATAGGTGTAGTTCGCCTGGAACCCGAAATCGTGCAGCCATTTCGGAAGCCAGGATGCATCCAGCAGCGTGGTGGCCGACGCCTCGATGCCCTGGATCTTTCCCTTGCCGCCATTATCGGGGCGGGTGATCCGCAATCGCCGATATTCGGGATCGTCGACCTCGACCGTGAAGTTCGAGATAAAGCCTGAGACGTCGCGGTGGAAAAGCCCGACCGTCAGCGCGGTCGAGCGCGCGGGATAATATTCGAAAGACACGTCGTAATTGGTGGATTCGATCGGATCGAGATCGGCATTTCCGCTCGACGCCGTGCGGACGCAGTCCGGATTTTCGGGGCCGTTGTCAGGAAATTCCGGATCGACCACGCAGATCGAGGGTGGCAGCCCGATCGTCAGGGTCGGGTTCAGCTGTCCGAACCCCGGGCGCGTGCGCGTCTTGGTAAAGGCGAGGCGAATCTGGAAATCGCGCGCCGGACGCAGCCGCGCACTGACATTCGGCAGAAAATCGGTGTAGCCGTTCGACCGCGAGATCGGGGTTTCGGTGACGATATCGTCGCCGCCATCGGGGTCGGGCAGCGTCTCGCGCGCATAGCCGCTGATGCGGTCTTCGGTGCGCACCGCGCGTACCCCGACAAGACCGTCGACCGGAAAGCCGACGTCGAAGGCGTAGCGCGCCTGGATATAGCCCGCATAATCCTTTTCATTGGCCTGATAGGTAGGCTCGCCGAATTCGGGCGTCGACAGCGTCGTCAGCTCGCGCAGATAATCGAGATTGTCGATGAGCGACTTGCGCGTGGGAACCAGAAAGACGCGCAGCGATTCGGCGTCGTCGTTGCGAAAGCCCGGCGTCAGCGTCTGGTATTCGAGCGGAAGGGCGGTATAGAAGGTGCCCGGCGGTGCGATATGGTTCTGGTCGTAATTATACCGGAATGCGTCGTGGTCGCTGAAGCGCAGGCCGAATTGCAGCTTGTCGATCAGCGGGCTCGACAGCTGATACTCGCCATCGATACGCGCCTGGATGCCATGCCGGCCCGACTTCGACCCCGTCTCGGCAAGGCCGACCATCCGATAGTTGGCCGGATCGAACAGGTCGAAGTTGGACAGGGTGACGGTCGGACCGCCTTCGCCGTCGTCGGTGTCGAAATCGAAATGCTTGTCCGGGGCGCCGCGCAGCATGAAATTGAGGCGGCTGTTGGTCAAGGTATAGGTCGAGTCGGTGTAGGCAAGGTCGCCGGATAGCGACAGCGTCGCTTGCTTCCACTTGAATCCGCCACCGATTTGATAGGTGTTCGTATCGGCATCGACGACGAGCTGGCCGCCGGTAGGAAAGGCGCCTCCGCGCGTATCCATGCTCTTTACGAGATCGGAGTCGGGATAGAATTCGACGTTGGGGATTCCCGCCGCGCCGCCGACGGTCACCTGCAAGTTGCGGCCCTCGCCACGGTTGCGGAAGCCCTGCCAGATGCCGTCGACATAAAGCTCGAGATCCCGGTTCGGCCGCCATTGGACAGCGAAGTTCGCCGACGGCCGGGTGCGCTTCGCCACCGCATAGTTGGTATTGACGAAATTGGGATATCGAATGGGGTCGGGATAGGCCGCGAGCTGGCGGCTTCCGATCGCCAGCGCATTGTTGCGCGTCGAATCGATATAGCTGGCCTGCGCATAGGAGCCGTTCACCAGGACGCCGATCTCGCCGATCGACGTGTCCCACCGCTTGCTGATCAACAGATGGCCCTCGGCGGTCAGATCCTGCGACTGGTACCAGTGCACTCCGGAAATGCCGCCGAAAATCCGATCGCGCTTGAAGTCGAGCGGCTTGCGCGAGCGCACATCGACGAGCCCCGCTATGCCCGGTTCGATCAGGTTGGCGGTCGACGATTTATAGACGTCGAGCCGCGAGATGCTGCCCGACGGAAATATCTGAAGGTTCATCGAGCGCCCGTCGGCGATGAAGATATCGCGCCCGTTGAAGGTCGTCGAGAAATCGGGAAGGCCGCGAATGCGAACCCCGGTCGCTTCGCCCTGCGCGCGATCGACCTGCAGGCCGGTGATGCGCGCGGCCGATTCCGCGGCGGTGATATCGGGGAGCTTTCCGATGTCCTCTGCGACGATCGAATCGACGATCGCATCCGAATTGCGCTTGATCGACTGGGCGCTTGCCAGGCTGCGCCGAATGGCGGTGACGACGATTTCGTCGGTGCCCGGCTCCGCGACGACCGCGTCGTCGTTGCGAGCCTGATCCTGCGCCATCGCCGGCGCCGATGCCATGATTCCACAGCCGAGCACCGACACGGTACCCAGCAACCAGATCTTTTGCATGATCTCCCCCTATCTGCTTTGCTATTAAATAGCATTTATCAGATTTATAGAGGTTTGCAACCCGCTGGCCGGAAAAAGGGCCGATATCTGCGGGAAAATTCTCTTTTAACAGCTATTTGCGGACCACGCATCGGAACCCGATATGGCTCGTCGCGCTGTCGATCTGTTGCGCATGACGGGCCGCGGGGCGGTAACGCTGGCAATAATTGGGGGCGCATAGATGCGATCCGCCCTTCAGTACCTTGCGGCCGATTCGGACGTTCGGCATCGCCGCGTCGTAACTTTGCGCGCGGGTGGCGCCGCGCGGATTGGGAATCGCGCAACATGGCGATTTCGCTTTTGCCGCCTGCGGGGCCGCATACCAGTCGCGCGTCCACTCCCAGACATTGCCGATCATGTCGGACAGGCCATATCCGTTGGCAGGAAAGCTGCCTGTCGGGGTGGTACGATACCGGCCGTCGGCTTTCGTCGTCGAGACCGGGAACATGCCCTGCCAATAGTTGGCCAGGATCGCGCCGTCCGGTGCGAGTTCGTCCCCCCAGGCATAGTCCTGCCCGTCGACGCCGCCGCGCGCGGCATATTCCCATTCGGCCTCGGTCGGCAGCGCCTTGCCCGCCCACTTCGCATAGGCTTCCGCATCGCCATAGGCCACGTGGACGACGGGATGGTCCTCGATCCCGTCGATCGAACTGTCCGGCCCGGTGGGATGACGCCAGTCGGCGCCTTCGACGAACTCCCACCACCAGGAAGGATCGTCGAGCGGAACGAGCGTCGACGTCGGCTGGAAGACGAGCGATCCCGGTGCAACGCCGTCGAGGTCGGCGTCGGGGTAAAGCGCCGGATCGGGTGGCAGTTCGGCGAGGGTGCGATATCCCGTTGCATCGACGAATGCCGCGAAGTCGGCATTCGTCACCGGTCGCTCGTCGATCCGGAAACTGTCGACCTTGACCCGGCGCACCGGGGCTTCCTCAGGATAGAAATGGTCCGACCCCATCGCAAAGCTGCCCCCCTCGATGCGCCGCATATCCGCGAAAGACGGCGCGGCGTCGGGGGACGGTCGATGCGAGGGGGCGGGCATGTCGGGTCAGTCCTTGTCGGGAAACAGCGGCGCGGCCATCGCCTTCCATTCGGCCGGCGGCAGCTTCGATACGGCGCGGTCATAGGTCAGCAGGCCGTTCAGTTCACCCTCGACGTCGCTGGTCTGGGTATAGACCGCCGCGGCGAGGCCGTCCTGCCGGTATTGCCGGACGATCTCGTCGAACTTCGTGCGATAGCGCGAGCGGAAATCCGCGGTGTCGGTCGCGATCTGATAAAGGCGCTGATCCCGGTCCGGGAACCACAAATGCCCCGGCTCGGCCAGGCCGACGCCGCCATATTCGCCGATCACCCGCACGCGCGCGCCGCTGTCCCTGGGGACCAGCGGGACTTCGTCATACGTATGGATGTCGTACACGTCCGACACGCCGCCTGCGACATCGTACCAGCCACTCGTCGCATCGACCAGGCGGCTGGAATCCATTGCCTTGGCAAGCCCGGCGACGGTGCGCGCGCCATATTGCCCCCAGCCCTCGTTGTTGGTGACCCACATCACGATCGAGGGGAAGGACCGCAGCGCGCCGATGACCTCTGCCATTTCGAGCTGGTACTGGGCCATCGCGCGCGACGTGAACACCGCCTCGCGGTCGCTGGGGCGGCGCACCGCCTGGTCCTCGAAACCGCCCGAGGGCATGTCCTGCCAGATCAGCATGCCGAGGCGGTCGGCGTCGTAATAATAGCGCGCCGGTTCGACCTTGATATGTTTCCGCAGCATGTTGAACCCGGCCTTTTTCAGGAACACCATGTCGCTCTTCGCCGCATCCTCCGACGGTGGGGTCAACAGGCCGTCGGGCCACCAGCCCTGATCGAGAACGCCGTTCTGGAACAGCGGCTTGTTGTTCAGCAGCAACGCCGGATGCCCGGTAGCGGCGTCCTTGCCGACCGAGATTTTGCGCATTCCGAAATAGCTTTTGACGATATCGCCGCCTTGCGCCGCCGGTGTTGCCGCCGCATAGGCAGCGCGTTCCTTGGGAGACAGCGGCGCGGGGCGCGGTTTGGGCGCCGCAACGCTCACGATCTCGGCGGTCAGGTCATAAAGGAACGGATCGTCGGGCGACCACAGGCGCGCGTCGGGGATAGCCAGTTCGGCGCTGCGATTGCCGCGAATGATCGTCGATGCGACCGGCTTGCCGTCCTTTAGCGCGGTCACCCGCACCGCATCGGTGGGCCGCGTTTCGGCGCTCAGCGCCACATCGACCCTGACCGTCCCGCGATCGATGTCCGGCGTCGCGCGCACCTCCTTGATATAGAGATCGGGCACGGGCTCCAGCCACACGGTCTGCCAGATGCCGCTGACCGCGGTATACCAGATGCCGTGCGGGTCGAGCCGCTGTTTGCCGCGCGGCTGATCGCCGGTCGAGGTGGGGTCGGCGACCTGCACGACCAGCTCGTTCGCGCCCGCGTGCAGATAGTCCGTGACATCGAAATCGAACGGGTCGGAGCCGCCGCGGTGGCTGCCGACGAGCGCACCGTTGACCCAGATCGTCGCCTCGAAATCGACCGCGCCGAAATGGAGCAGCGTCCGCTTGCCCGACCAGTCGGCGGGGACGGTGAAATCGCGCCGGTACCAGATACGATCGTCGGGGGTGACGGTGCGTGCGACCCCTGACAGCCGCGATTCGACCGCGAAGGGCACCAGGATCTTGCCGTCCATCTGCTTGGGCCGGGGTGCGGTCGCCTTGACGATCGCATAGTCCCACAGCCCGTTCAGATTCTGCCATGCGTCCCGCGTCATCTGTGGTCGCGGATAGCTGCGCCAGGCGTTTTCGGGTGTGACCTTGCGGCCCCATTCGGTGATGATCGGGCCGACATAGGCACGGCCTTCATCGCTCTGCGATGGGTCCGCCGTCGTCCCGGATGTCTGGGCAAGGGCCGCTGGCGGTTGCAGGGCCATGCAGAGCGCCGTCATGCCGGTGAGTAAGCCGATCCTGTTCACAAAAATCCTCCCGTTGGTTGCGCGGCCTGTCCTGCGCGCGTCGATATGGTTCCAAATAATGCCGCGCTGCGGTCCCGCCCCGTTCAACGGGGCAGGCTGGCGAGCCAGGCCTTGAGTTTCGCAAGCATCCGGTCCCGTCGCGCCGGCTCGCGCTCGGCAAGGTCGGTCGCTTCGACCGGATCGCGCGCGACGTTGTAAAGCTCCGCATCGGCGCCGCTGTCGTTCGCGAGCAGCTTCCAGTCGCCGTCGCGTATCGCGAAGCGCGGCGAGACGTCGCGCGGCGCGTGCGGCCTGGCGACGACGGGATATCCCTCGCGGCCGAAGGCCCAGAAAAGCGGCGGGCGCGTGGCGATCGGGGTCCCGGCCAGCGCCGGCGACAGGTCGATACCGACGCTCCCTGCCGGGACGTCGGCACCGACGATCGCGGCAATGGTGGGCAACAGGTCGACCCCCTGCGCGACCGTGGTCGCATCGCGGGCCCCGGCTTTGACATGGCCGCGCCAATAGGCGATCAGCGGCTGGCGGATGCCGCCTTCGTACAGGCTGAACTTGCGGCCGCGCAGTCCGGTGGTGCTGCCCGGCGCCGTTTCGCCGCGTTCATAATAGCGCGACAGCGAGGACGGGCCATTGTCCGAGGTGACGAGGACCAGCGTGTTGTCGAGCTCGCCCATCTGGTCGAGGCGGTCGAAAAGCCGTCCCAGGGTGCGGTCCATCTTCACAAGCGATGCGAGCATCCGGTCGTCGTCGGACGATTCGCCGTGGCCCATCACGTCCGAAAGGCTTTCGTCGTCGGGCGCCCAGGGATCGTGAATGTCGTTGAGCCATAGGTTGACGAACCAGGGCTCGTCCGAATGCTGGGCCACGAAGTCGACCGTCATGTCGCAATAGAGGCCGGTGAGCTTCGTCTTGATCTCCCAGAACCGCGGGCCGTTGCCGAGCGCATCGGACTGCTCGGCGAGGAAGCGTTCCTGGTCGGAGACGAGGACGCGCGGGCCAAGACCTTCGAATGTCGTGAAGCTCCGGTCGAAACCATAAGCGGTCGGCCGCGGCGCGTCGCCGATGTCCCGGCCGCCGCCCAAATGCCATTTGCCGATATGCGCGGTCGCATAGCCGGAATTGTCGAGCAGCCGCGCGATCGTCGGCAATTTCGGATCGAGCCAGTCGGCCTGCCCCAGCTCGGCGTTGCGCTTGCGATTTGCAGTGATCGCAACAAAGCCCGCACTAGCCGGGTACCGCCCCGTCAAAAGGCCGGCCCGCGACGACGAACAGATCGGAGCGGGGTCATAGAATTGGGTGAACAGCACGCCTTCGCGCGCGATCCGGTCGAGGTTCGGCGTCTGGACCTTCCTGTTCCCCATCACCGACAGGTCGCCGAACCCCATGTCGTCGACGAGCACGAACAGGATGTTCGGACGGCGTTCCGCCGGAGCCGGGGAGGGCGCCGGAGAGGTCGGCGAGAGCGCGGCGGCGGGCGGGACGACGGCGACGGCTGCGAGCGTCATCGCGGCGGCGGTCATCAGGGTGCGGACGAGCGGGCGCGCGGTCATCGGTCGGTCTTCTCGCGACATTTCGGGATCAGCCGTGCCACGCTTGCACAAAGGCGGCGGCCCGTACGCCGACGTCGGCAGCACCGAGGCCCGGTTGGTAGAGGGCCGATCCGAGCCCGAATCCGGCGGCGCCGGCCGCGCGCCACGGCTGCATCGTGTCGGGGGCGATCCCGCCGACCGGCAGGAGCCGCGTCCCCGACGGGAGGACGGCGCGCATCGCCTTGACGACGGCGGGATGCGAGGCTTCGGCGGGGAATAGTTTAAGCGCGGTCGCGCCGGCTTCGAGCGCGGCAAAAGCCTCGCTCGGCGTCGCGATGCCAGGAAGCGAGACGAGGTTGCGCGTCGCGGTTTCGGTGACGACGGCGGGGTTCATGTTTGGCGAAATGATCATGCGTCCGCCCGCGGCCTCGACCGCGACGACATCGTCGATGCTCAGCACCGTGCCGGCGCCGACGACGGCGCGCCCGGCGAAAGCCTTGGCGAGTCGCGCGATGCTGTCGAGCGGGTCGGGCGAGTTGAGCGGAACCTCTATGAGCGTGAATCCTGCGCCGACCAGCGCTTCGCCGATATCGGTCACTTCGTCGGGCTTTACTCCGCGCAGGATCGCGATCAGCGGGCAGCGCGCGAAGGCCGCATCAAAATCCGTGACGGGCTGAACCATGCGAATCCCTCTCCTGTGACCGTAGACCGGCAAGGCAGTAAGATAAGATTGATATGATCAATGTTGCAATCGAAATATTTTACGTTACGCCTTTGTCCTTGCGAAGGTCCGCCAACGCGGCGGCGAAATTGGGAGACGAGGATATGGCAAGCCGCAACCCGGGTCGATTGATGCTGCGCGTCGGCGGCATGGCGTCCGCATGGGCGCTGGCTCCCCTGGCACCGGGGCTGGCGCAGGCCCCGGACGCCCAGCCGGCGCCCGCAGCGAAGCCACGCCCGACCCGGCCCAATGTTGTCGTCATCCTGCTCGACGATGTCGGCTTTTCGGATATCGGGGCCTTTGGCAGCGAAATTCCGACGCCCAACATCGACGCCCTCGCGAAGAACGGGCTGGCTTTCACGCAATTCTATAACACGGCGCGGTGCAGTCCCTCGCGTGCGTCGCTGCTTACCGGAACCTATCCGCATCAGGCGGGACTCGGCCATCTCGAGGGGGTCGAGGTGCCGGGATCGCAGGGGCTTAAGAGCCGGCTGATGGACCGCGTCGTCACGCTGGCCGAGGTGGCTAAGTCGGCGGGCTATTACACTGCGATGGCCGGCAAATGGCATGTCGGCATCTCGCGCGGGGTCGGACCGTGGAACCGCGGCTTCGATCACTCCTTCACCTCGCCCTTCGGTGCGATCTATTACCGCGACCAGCCACAGCGCAACGCGACCTATGTATATATCGACGGCCGCAAGGTAAGTTCGACCTCGCCAGAGGTCGGGCAGGGCAATTGGTATTCGTCGGACCTTTTCGTCGACTGGCAGACCAAATTCTTTCATCAGGCCGAGAGCGAGCACAAACCCTTTTTCCTCTATATGCCCTTCGTCGCAGCGCATTTCCCGCTGATGGCGCCCCAGGCCGAAGTCGCGAAGTTCAAGGGGCGCTATCGCGACGGATGGGACGCGGTGCGGCGAGCGCGGTTCGAACGTCAGAAGGCGCTCGGCATCGTCGCCGCGGATACCGAATTGCCCCCGCCGCTCGTGAACACATACGACTGGAACAGGTTGACCGAAGCGGACAAGGATCGGTTCGATACGATCATGGCGGTTTATGCTGCGACCGTCAGCCGCGCCGACCGCGCGATCGGTACGCTGGTCGACCGGCTTCGGCAGGCGGGCGAACTCGACAACACGCTGATCCTCTTCATGAGCGACAACGGCGGCAATGCCGAAAGCGGCCCCGACGGGCGGCTCGAAGGGAAGGGACGGCCCGGCGGGTCGAAATCGGTGGTGTGGGCCGGCATGAACTGGGCGACGCTGCAGAACACGCCCTTCCAATATTTCAAACATTTCACCGAGGAAGGCGGCATTGCGACGCCGCTGATCGCGCATTGGCCACGCGGCATCGATCCGGCGCTGCGCGGGACGCTGGTCCGTGATCCGGGGCATTTGATCGACATAATGCCGACACTGGTGGACGTCAGCGGCGCAAGCTATCCGACGACGTTCAACGGGCACGATATCATCCCGATGCAGGGCCGTTCGATGGTTCCCGCCTTTTCGGGCGAGGCGCTTCATCGGTCCCAGCCGATCTTCTGGGAACATGAGGGGAATCGCGCGGTGCGCGACGGCAAGTGGAAGCTCGTCGCGCGGTTTCAAAAGCCGTGGCAGCTCTTCGACATGACGACCGACCGCACCGAGATGCACGATCTTGCCGCCAGCCAGCCCGGACGGGTCGAGGCGATGGCGCGCCAATGGGACGAATGGGCGTCGCGCAGCTATGTCGATCCGTGGAAAAACGCCTACGACCGCAATCTCAAAGGGCGCGAGCGTCAGAATTGGGGCGGCGCCAACGCCGTCGACCGGCCTTATGCCTCGCGACCCTGAGCGCCACCGCATTCGCAGGGGCTGACCGGACGCTCAGCCCTTGCGCCGACGCTGGAAAAAGGAAGCCCGGCCGGTCCGCATCGGAGCGCATACCGGCCGGGCTCTTACATGGCGGCGCGTCCTAGAATTTGATCCGCGCGCCGATGGTGTAGACGGTCTCGTCTCCGTTGAGCTG
>CAZSMB010000071.1:0-12786 GCA_964607625.1 uncultured Sphingopyxis sp.
AGGCGATCTTCGAGAAATGGGAGCTCGACTTCGCGGTCATCGGCACCGTCACCGATACCGGACGCATGGTGCTGGAACATCATGGCGAGGTCGTCTGCGACATCCCGCTGGCGCCGCTCGCCGACGACGCGCCGCTCTATGACCGGCCGCATGTCCCGACCCCGCAGCAACCCGAGCTGACCGATGTCCCCGAAACCACCGACGTGGCGGCGGACCTCAAGGCGCTGATGGGATCGCCCGACATCGCCAGCCGCCGCTGGATCTGGGAGCAATATGACAGCCAGGTCGGCGCCGACACGGTGCAGACCGGCGGCGACGCCGCGCTCGTCCGCATCCACGGCACCCGGCGCGCGCTTGCCATGTCGACCGACTGCACGCCGCGCTATTGCTACGCCGACCCGGTCGAGGGCGGGAAGCAGGCGGTGGCCGAAACCTGGCGCAACATCACCGCGGTCGGGGCGACCCCGCGCGCGATCACCAATTGCCTGAATTTCGCCAACCCCCAGCGCCCCGAGATCATGGGCCAGATCGTCGGCTGTCTCGACGGGATGGGGCAGGCGTGCCGCGCGCTCGATTATCCGATCGTGTCGGGCAACGTCAGCCTCTACAACGAGTCCAAGGCAACGGGCGGCGGCAGCGCGATCCTGCCCACCCCGGCGATCGGCGGCGTCGGCGTCATCGACGACCTGTCAAAAGCGGTCGGCATCGGCTTCAAGCGCACCGGCGACATCGTCCTCGCGGTCGGCGAACGCATGGGCCACCTTGGCCAGTCGGCATGGCTGCGCGAAATCCACGGGCGCGAGGAAGGTCCGCCGCCGCCGGTCAATCTGCGCTGCGAAAAGCGCACCGGCGATTTCATCCGCCAGGCGATCAACGCGGGGTGGATCACTGCCTGCCACGACGTATCGGATGGCGGCGTCGCGGTTGCCCTTGCCGAAATGGCACTGAAGTCCGACATCGGGGTGATGGTCAGCGAGGAACAGCCCTTCGGGATTGCCGAAAGCTTCTTTGGCGAGGATCAGGGTCTCTATCTCGTCACGGTGTGCGACACCTGCCTCGCCGACTTTCTCGACGCCGCGAACCGCGCCGACGTGCCGGTCGATCCGCTCGGCCGCACGATCCGGGACCGCATCGTGTTCGAACTGCCCGACAGCGACCATCAGGTCACGCTGGCCGACTTGCGCGAGGCCCATGAAGGCTTTTTTCCGAAGCTGATGGGGGCCGACGCCGCGCTGGCATAACATGCTCCCCACCGTCATTCCGGCGGAGGCCGGACTCTCGCCGGCGCGTGGGCATGCAAGGATGAGATCCCGGCCTCCGCCGGGATGACGGAGGTGTCTGAATCATGAGCGTCCATATCGGCGTCGGCGGCTGGACCTTCGAGCCGTGGCGCGGCACCTTCTACCCGCCGAAACATCCGCAGAAACGCGAGCTCGAATATGCCGGCCAGCATCTGACCGGGATCGAGATCAACGGCACCTATTATGGCAGCCAGAAGCCCGAAACCTTTGCGAGCTGGGCCGCGGCGGTCCCCGACGGCTTCCAATTCAGCGTCAAGGCGTCACGCTTCGCGACCAACCGCAAGGTGCTGAAAGACGGCGCCGGGTCGATCGAGAAGTTCCTGACCCAAGGCGTCACCCGCCTCGGTGATCGGCTCGGGCCGATCCTGTGGCAATTCATGGCGACCAAGAGGTTCGAGCGCGACGATTTTGCCGCCTTCCTAGACCTTTTGCCCGCAGCGCAGGACGGCCTGCCGCTGCGCCACGCGCTCGAGGTGCGGCACGAAAGCTTCCGCGATCCGGCGTTCGTCGACCTCGCGCGCGACCGCAACATGGCGATCGTCTTCGCCGACAGCGATGAATTTCCGTGCATCGACGAGTCGACAGCCGATTTCACCTATGCCCGCCTCCAGCGGTCGCGCGACGAGGTCGAGACGGGCTATGACGACGCCGCGCTCGACCAGTGGGCGGATCGGGCGCGCGGCTGGGCCGAGGGCGGCCGCGACGTCTATCTCTTCTTCATCGCCGGAGCGAAAGTGCGCAATCCGGCGGCGGCTCAGGCACTGATCGCGAGATTGAAGCCCGCCCCGTAGAGCGTGCGTCGCGTCGGTATCGACATGGAATCCGCTCGTGTCGAATTTCCGGGCCGGATGACGGCGCGATCAGGCAGCCTGCGCGAGTTCCGGCACCGCATTCGCATCGGCGGCCCTGGTGCCCAGCAGGTCATAGGGATCGACGCCGTCGGCGCGCATCATCGCATGGACCTGCCGGTAGACCGACGGTTCGGCGATTCCGAGCCGCGCCCGTGCCGCGTCGAGCGGTTCGGCGAGCAGCGCTTCGATGTCCTGATGCGCGATCTGCTGCGCGGCGCGGCCGATGCGCTGACCCTCGCGGACCGCGGCGTAAATGGGATAGCGGCTGCCAAAGCCCTTGCGGATTTCGCGAGCCCCGGCCCACGCGATGAACAGCGTGCCCCAGCTCGGCGTCTGGCTGTAGGAAAAGGCGAGCACGCATTGTTCGCCGAGCGCATCGCGACCATAGCCGGTCAGGATGTGGAACAGGTCGTGCGTGTCGCGCAGCCGCTCGCCATAGAGCTCGATCTGGTCCTCATGACGCGCCGCGCCGTGGCGGAACTTCAGCGATTCATCGACGAGCCCCTGCGCGGTCAGCCCCTCGCGCTCCATGAAGTCGACATAGACGCGCCCGACGCTGCCTTCCGGCAGTTGGCGCAGCCGATCGTGGTCGTCGAGCATCGCGGGCAGATAGGGCCGCTCGGCCAGCAGCTTGCGCCCCTCGGAGGTGGCGAAAAAGGCCTGTGCCGATTTCGAAAAGCGATTGTCGCGCAGCGCCTCGATGATGTGGAACACCTGTTCGGTGTCTTCCTTGTCGGCGATCAGCTTGCGGAAATGGCGCAGTGCCTTCAGCGGACGGAATCCGCCGTCGGTGCGATCAGGGTGGGAAAGCGGAAGCGTGGTCATGGCGTGTCTCGCTGAGAATCGGTGTCATCCCTAAGTAGCACTACTGACACAAATGTCAATACTGTTCCGGACCCATTGCGTCTGGACCGCGATGCAGCGGGTGCGTAGCGTCGTCGCGATGAGCGGAGATCTTATGGACGCGCCGGCAATGCCGTCACGATATCGGGGGCTGGATGCGATCCGCGGCGTGGCGGTCATGGGCATATTGGCGATGAACATCGTCGCCTTTGCCCTTCCCTTCGCGGCCTATGCCAACCCTGCGGCGGGCGGTCCGCCCTCGTCCGCCGACCTTGCCGCCTGGGCGTTCAATTTCCTGTTCGTCGATTCGAAGATGCGCGGGCTCTTCTCGATGCTCTTCGGCGCCAGCACGTTGCTCGTCATCGAACGCGCCGAGGGGTCGGGACGCAGCGCGGCGCGCACCCATTACGCCCGCATGGCATGGCTGGCGCTGTTCGGCCTCGCCCATTTCTATCTTATCTGGTTCGGCGACATCTTGTTCCTCTATTCCGCTTGTGGGCTGCTGCTGTTCTGGTTCCGGGCGCTTTCGATACGCGCCCTCCTCCTCTGGGCCGCGGGTTTCTTCCTGGTCGAGCTCTTGCTGTTCGGGGCGATGTGGAGCAGCCTGCTCGCCGCTTCGGCCGGAACGCTGCCGGGCGACGGCGGCGCCGAAATGCAGCGCGCGCTTGTCCGGATGAACGCCGCGATGGGCGCGAATTCGTCCAGCTATGCAGCCGACGTCGCACGGCACCTCGGCAGTTGGCGCGACATCGTCGCCTATCGCACCGGGGCCAGGCTGGGGGAACCTTTTCAGGGCCTGGCGCTGATGCTCTGGGAAAGCATGGGCCTGATGCTCGTCGGGATGGCGCTATACCGGGCGCATATGCTGACCGGCGAATGGGCCCCGCACCGCTATCGCAAATGGGCGCTGATCTGCTTCCTGGCCGCGACCCCGCCGCTTGCCGCGATCGCGCTTTACCAAGTGCGGGAAGGCTTCGAGGGGGTGGCGGTTTTCGGCGCCACAGCGCTTTTGTCGATGCCCTTCGATACCGTGATGACGATCGGCTGGGCCGCGCTGATCCTGTGGGCGATCGGGGCGTTTGCGACCGATGCGGTGCAGGCTCGCCTCGCCGCGGCTGGACGCATGGCTTTCACAAATTATCTGACGACCTCGATCGTGATGACGACGCTGTTCTACGGCTATGGATTCGGCCTGTTCGGACGGATCGACCGTGCCCCGCTCTATCTGGTCTGCGCGGGCATGTGGGCGGCGATGCTGCTGTGGTCGAAACCGTGGCTGGACCGATTTCACTATGGACCGTTCGAATGGCTGTGGCGCAGCCTGGCCCGCGCCGAGCTGCAACCGATGCGTCGCCGTGCGGCGATCGCTCAGTAACTCGCGGCGCGTCCGAAACTGGCAGGCCGGCGCTGGACAAGCGGATTGGCTTCGCGTTCGAGCGCGGTGAGCGTTTCCTCGAACAACGGCCGCAGTTCGACCACGCGCGGCAGATATTCCTCGGGACTGACCTGGCTTTCGACGCATCGCCGGGCGAACATCTCGATATCCTCGGACAGCGCGCCCAGCTTTTCGGCACCGAATTGCCGCGCTTCGCTCTTCAGCGTGTGCGCGGGCATCACGAGGCCGCGCGCATCGCGGGCCCGCATCGCCTCTTCGATCGCCGATACCGACTTGGTGCCATCCTCGCGGAAATATCCGAGAATCCGGATGAACGCCGCACCCAGCTGAGCGCGCGTCGCACGGAATTCCTCCCAATCGACCAGGATCTCGTCCACGTTGCGTCCCTTGGTGTTCAGTTGGTCCTTGGTCCCTGCCACCCTTCATGCCCGACGTCGGTAAAAAAGGGGTTACGAACCGCACCCGGCGGCAGTTGTGCCCCGAATCGGGTCAGCGGCGGACGTGCCAGCAGCCGCCGTCAGCGTGCTCGATCGTCCACCCCCGCTCGGCCGCCAGCGCCGCGATCTCGCGCCCGGCTTGCGGGTCGTCGGCGACCAGCCGCACCCGCCCGGCTTCGCGCATCGCGCGGGCCAGTCGCAGCGCGGGCCAGGGACACCGCATGCCGCGCGCGTCGACCATCACCTCGGCGGAGGCGTCAATTGTCATAAGGGTTCCGCGTGTTACGGAAATTGATCCGGATCGGCACGCCCTGGAACCCCAGTTCCTTGCGCATGCCATTGACCAGATAGCGATGATAGCTCGCAGGCAGCGCATCGGTGCGGCTGCCGAAGATGACGAAAGTCGGCGGGCGTGTACGCGCCTGCGTCATATAGCGCAGCTTGATGCGCTTGCCCCCGGGCGCCGGTGGCGGATTGGCCGCGACGGCGGCCTCGAACCAGCGGTTGAGCTTTGCAGTCGACACGCGGCGCGTCCAGATATCGCGCTGTTCGAAGGCGACGCGCACCAGCGTGTCGATTCCCTTCCCGGTAGCGCCCGAAAGGCTGAGCAGCGGGACGCCCTTGATCTGCGACAGCCCGTCGTCGAGCGCCGCGCGCACGCCATTGTAGAGCGCCGAAGGATCCTCGGCCACGTCCCATTTGTTGAGCGCGACGATCAGCGCGCGCCCTTCTTCCAGCACGCGGTCGGCGATCCGCAGATCCTGCGCCTCCAGCCCCTTGGTCGCGTCGAGCAGCAGGACGACGACCTCCGCGAAATCGACCGCGTGCAGCGCATCGGCGACCGACAGCTTTTCCAGCTTGTCCTGAACCTTGGCGCGCTTGCGCATCCCGGCGGTGTCGAACAGCTGGATCGGATGGACCTCGCCATCCTTTTCCCATTGCCAATCGACCCGGATCGAATCGCGCGTGATCCCTGCTTCCGGGCCGGTAATCAGCCGATCCTCGCCGATCATCCGGTTGATAAGCGTCGATTTTCCGGCGTTGGGCCGGCCAACGATCGCGAGCTTGAGCGGACCGAGCGGCTCCTCGCCCTCTTCGTCGAGGATCGCGGCTTCGGTCGCTTCGGCATCCATGAAAGGTTCGACAACCGGGCGCAGGGCATCGAACAGGTCGACGAGCCCTTCGCCATGCTCGGCGCTGAGCGCGAGCGGATTTTCGAAACCGAGCGCATAGGCTTCCATCAGCCCCGCCTCGCCCTGCTTGCCCTCTGCCTTGTTCGCGACAAGGATGATCGGCGTGTCCTCGCTGCGCAGCCAGCGCGCGATTTCTTCGTCGAGCGGCGTTACCCCGGCCCGCGCGTCGATCATGAACACCGCGGCATCGGCCTCGCGCACCGCCTTTTCGGTCTGCACCCGCATCCGCCCCGGCAGGGTGGCGGCGTCATGGTCCTCGAACCCCGCCGTGTCGACGATGCGAAAGGTCAGGCCCAGCAATTGACCGTCGCCCTCGCGCCGGTCGCGCGTCACCCCCGGCTGGTCGTCGACGAGCGCGAGCCGCTTGCCGACGAGCCGGTTGAACAGGGTCGACTTGCCGACATTGGGACGGCCGACAATGGCGATCGTCGCGGATCGCGCCATGCTTCTATCCTATCGTCTGGAGCCGCAACATGCGGCCCCGTCCCTGTTACCGCCAGGCGGTGATCCGCCCGTCGTCCGCAAGGATGTAGAGCGTTTGGTTGGCAACCACCGGCATCTGCGACAGCGGCGACTTGAATTCGGTCGTCGCGATGGTCGAACCGTCGGTCGGCGAAATTTCGGCCATTTCGCCAAGGCTGTTCACCGCGATCAGGCGCCCGCCCGCAAGAATCGGGCCCGTCCAGCGGACAGGATCCTCTTTCTTCTTTTCCTTGTCGACCCGGTAGCGGCGAAGCTGCTGGATCCAGCGGATCTTGCCCGACGACCGCGCGACGCAAAGCAGCTTTGCATCGTCGGTCATCGCATAGACCCACTCGCCGACCACATAGGGCGTCGAAATACCGGCGATCGAAATTTCCCAGCTGCGCAGCCCGGTGTTGAGCTCATAACTCGCCATGCGTCCGCCCTGGCCGAGCGCGAAGACACGCCCGCGGTCGATCACCGGGTCGGCATCGACGTCGGTGAGCGTGGACACCGACAGCGCGATCGAGGTGCGGGCAAGCGCATCCTCCCAAAGATCGCGGCCGTTTTCGTACCGATAGGCCTGAACCTCGCCCGACGAGAAGCCCGCGACGATCGTCGCCTCGCCGGCCGCCGGCGACGCCGCACCGAAGACGCTGCCGGCCTCGAGCGAGGCGGTCGCCTGCCACAAGACCGCGCCGTTGGCCGCGTTGAGCGCCAGGATCTGATTGTCCTGCGTGATCACATAGACCCCGCCGAAGGCGACCGTCGGCGCGCCGCGCAGCGGACCCGACGGCTTCACCTTCCAGATCACCGACCCGTCGGATGCGTTGAGCGCGGCGACGTCGCCGACGCCGCTTGTCGCATACACGACATCGCCGTCGACCGCGGCACCGCCGCCGAACAGCGAATCCTGGAAATCCTTGCCCGTGCTGCCGATCGCCTGCGACCATAGTTTCGCGCCCGTATCGGCGGCGAATGCCGTGACCACCGCATCGGTGTCGACGACGAACAGCCGATTGTCGGCAATCACCGGCGACGCGGCGAGGCGCTGCTTCTTCGTACTGCCGGCGATCTGGGCGCTCCAGACCTGGCTGCGCGTTGCGGCGAGCGCAAGGTGGCCCATCGATTTGGAGGCATTGCCGCCCGACTGCGACCAGGCGGCATTGACGACCGGTTCGGGCAGGACGACGGCGGTCTCGGCGAGCGCCGGGTCGACCTTCACGCTATTGTCGTTCGACAGGATCGACACGCGATTGCCGACGGTCGGCGTCTTTTTCGGGCCATCGCCCTTGAACACGCTGCACCCCGCCAGCGGCAGCGCGAACAGCGCCGCAGTCAGGACAAATTGCCTTTTCAGCATATTATTTGGCTTCCTCGCTTTTCGCGGCGGCCGCGGCCTTGGGAGCGGCTTCGCCTTTCTGGTCCTTGGCGGCACTATCGGCCGCACGGTCTGCGACGGCGTCGACGCCCAACATCCCCGCCATCTGAACGCTACGCGACTGCAGCGACTTGGGGATATCGGGCAATTTGGCGATGCGGCCGTAAAGCGCACCCGCCTGATCATAATGTCCGAGCTGGTACTGCGCGATCGCCGTCAGTTCGGCGGCACTCGCGAACCAGGGCGATTCGGGATCCTTGGCATCGACGATCGGCTTCATCCGCGCGATCACCGTTTCGGGCTTCAGCGTATCGAGTTCGAACGCGGTCTGGCGCACCAGCGCCATGTCGCGCAGCGCCGGATCGAGCGAACTGTCGCCCGCGACCTTTGCCACCAGCGCCGCCGCGCCCTTCATATCGTCGGTCTGCGCCTTCAAATTCGCCTGTGCGATCAAGGCCATCGCACGATAGGCCGCATCGTCGCCGGCGACGATCTTTTCGAGTTCGGCCGTCGCGGTGCGCGGTTGGTTGTCGTCGATCTTTTCGAGCGCCGCGACGAAGGCTTCGGCCTGTTCGCCGCGCGCCGCGGCTTCGCGGTGCTGCCAGAAGAGATAGCCGCCGAACGCGAGCAGCGCCACGATCACCGCCGCGACGATCAGGCGCCCGTACGACTTCCAGATCGAATCGAGTCGGTCCTTGCGGACGGCCTCGTCGACTTCCTGCAACAGCGCGGCATTGTTCGTCGGGCTCAGGGCCAATCAATCCTCCATCATGTCGTCCGGCCCGGGGCCGGTCGCTTCCTTAGCGACGGCACGGCAAAAGGCCAAGCGATTCACTCGGGAGCCGGCCCGCCGGACGAGGGGCGGTCAGCCGGCGTAGATCTGATCGGCGGTCGGAAATGAACGGGACCTGACCTGGTCGGCATATTCCCGCACCGCGCCGCTGATCACGCCCGCCATGTCCTGATATCGCTTCACGAATTTCGGGACGCGTTCGAACATCCCCAGCATGTCGTCGGTGACCAGAACCTGTCCGTCGCATTGCGCCGATGCCCCGATACCGATCGTCGGGCAGGCGACCTTGTTCGTGATCTCGATCGCGATCGATTCGAGCACACCTTCGATGACGATCGAAAAGGCGCCCGCCTGCGCCACCGCCACCGCGTCGTCGACGATCGCCCGGGCTTCCTCGTCGCTCTTGCCGCGCACGCCATAGCCGCCGAGGATGTTGACCGCCTGCGGCGTCAGCCCGACATGCCCCATCACCGGAATGCCGCGCTGGGTCAGGAATTCGATCGTCGGCGCGAGCACCCGGCCGCCCTCGACCTTTACCGCTGCGGCGCCGGTCTCCTTGAGCAGGCGCGATGCGTTGGCAAATGCCTGCTCGGGGCCGGCCTCATAGCTGCCGAACGGCATGTCGACGATCACCGCGGCGTGATAGCTGCCGCGCACGACCGCGGCGCCGTGCAGCGCCATCATCTCCATCGTCACCGCGACCGTGTGCGGCAGCCCATAGATGACCTGCGCAAGCGAATCGCCGACCAGCAGCATGTCGCAATGCGGGTCCAAAAGCTGGGCCTGTCGCACCGTATAGGCGGTGAGCATAACGATCGGGTCGCCGCCTTTTTGCTGGCGAATCCGCGGCACGGTAAGCCGCTTCATCGGCTGCGGCGTCGGATTCGCGCGGCTGGTCGAGGTGTCGAGGGTGAGCGTTTTGGGAAGAGTAGACATGACGCGGGCTTATACGCGGACCGGGACACTCCCAAGCGGTTCTGTCGACAATGTAGATCAAACTTGACTCTATGTTAATTTTATATAACATTGAGTTCGAATTTATCGACATGGAGTATCGCGTTATGGCTTTCCGGGAAAAAATCGCCTGGCTGACCCTCGTGAGTATGGCAGCCGGCTATACGCTCTATTTCGGACTGGTTCTGGCGGGACATCCGGCCGGTCGCGCGATGGCCCCGATGCTATGGCTGTTCGGATCGATCGCGCTGGCGCAGGTGATCGTCGTGGTCGCCGGGACGATCATACTCGCCATCCGCACCCCGAAGGAGGCGCGCGCGCGCGCCGACGAGCGCGACCGGGGCATCGACGGACGCAGTACGCGGATCGCTTATTATATCCTGATGACCGGCATGATCGTGGTCGGCGTGGTCATGCCCTTCGCCGACTCCGGCGTCCGGCTGGTCAACGCCGCCCTGTTTGCGCTGGTGCTCGCCGAAACGGTGCGCCACCTGGTCATCCTGCTGAGCTATCGGCGCGGCTGGCATGGCTAAGCCGCCCTTCACCAACGACATACGGACCTTGCGCTTTCTGGCAGGCGAAATGACGCAGGGCGAGCTGGGCGACCTGGTCGGGGTCACACGCCAGACGATCGCGGCGATCGAGCAAGGCAAATATTCCCCCTCGCTGGAGGTCGCATTTCGGATCGCGCGCATATTCGGCAAACCGCTCGAAGCCGTGTTTCAGTGGAGCGGCGAATAGGGCGGCGGCAGAGCGCCCGTGGTTCGCCCTATGCCCGGCCCGCCCCGTCGAGCGCTGCGACCTGTTCGGCCGTCAGCGTGACGTCAAGGCTGCCCATGATCTCGTCGAGCTGTGCCACCGACGTCGCGCTGGCGATCGGCGCGGTGACGCCGGGCTGCGCCGTCGTCCAGGCAAGCGCGATCTGCGACAGGGTGGCCCCGGTTTCGGCGGAGACGCGATCCGTAGCCGCCAGCACCGCGGGTCCCCTGCCCTCCATATAGGTTTTCGCCTTGCCGCCGCGCGGGCTCTTCGCCAGGTCGCCGGGCTCGCGATACTTGCCCGTCAGATAGCCCGAAGCGAGACTGAAATAGGTAACGACGCCCAGACCTTCGGCGATACAAAGCTCCTGAAGAGGCCCTTCATATTGCGCGCGATCGATCAGGTTGAGCTCGGGCTGCATCACGGTGAAGCGCGGCAGATCCCGTTCGGCCGACACTCGCAGCGCCTCGGCGAGCCGATCGGCCGAATAGTTCGATGCGCCGATTGCGCGCACCGTTCCCGCGTCGACGAGTTCCGCAAACGCCCCGAGCACTTCGTCCAGCGGCACCTCGGGATCGTCCTTGTGGGCAAAATACAGATCGATCGTGTCGACGCCGAGCCTGTCGAGCGAACCTTGCAGCGCGCTGCGAATGCGATCGGGCTTCAGCCCGCCCTCCATCATTCCGACCTTGGTGGCGATCTGGACCTTGTCGCGCGCCCCGCCTGCCTTCAGCCAGGCGCCCATCATGCTCTCGGACTCGCCGCCCTTGTGCCCCGGGACCCACGCCGAATAGACGTCGGCCGTGTCGATCATCCCGCCGCCCAGTTCGACGAACCGGTCGAGCACCGCAAAACTCGCGGCCTTGTCGGCGGTCATCCCGAACACATTGCCGCCGAGCACGAACGGACGGATCGATAGGCCGCTTTGGCCAAGGGGGCGTTCGGTCATGGCTTTGCTCCTTGTTTCACCGCGCGCACCGCTTCGCGGGGATTGTCGCTGAACAGCCCGTCGACGCCCGCCTTCAGATAGGTGCCGATCTCGGCCGCCAGGTCGCCGTGCCCGGCGGGGTTCAGGCCGCCCTTGTCGGCAAGCGGCAGGAAATAATTTTCTCGGCGAAAGGTCCAGGGGTGAACCTTCAACCCCGCCGCATGCGCCTCCCCGACCAGACGCGTCGGCTGCCCCAGGGTTCCCAGTGCACCGCGCGGGATGATCATCTGCTTGTTCGGCCCGATGCCATCGGCATAGGCTGCGACCGCCTGAAGCCCCGCCGGGGTCGCCATCGCGCTGTAGCTCATGTCGGGGTTGTCCGCCGGCCCGCCCTCGCCGTCCATCAACTGGATCAGCGGCAGGTCGCTCTTCGCACGCAGCGCCCTCAGGTTGCCGACCTCGAAGCTCTGGATGAAAACGGGAGCGCCGCGGCCGCTATAGCCATGTTGGTCCAGCAGCGCGAGCAGCGGCGCCTCGTGCGGCAGGCCGATAGACGCGAAATAGCTCGGGTGCTTGGTCTCGGGATAAACCCCCACCGGACGCTCGCGCCCCTTGTTCGCGCGGGCGAGCATATCGAGGATTTCCTCGAAGGTCGGGATTGCGAACCGGCCGTCGTATGCTGTGCCGCGCAGCCGCGGGATACGTTCCTTCGCGCGCAAGGTCTTGAGCTCGGCCAGCGTGAAGTCTTCGGTAAACCAGCCTGTTACCGCCTTACCATCGATCGTCTTCGTGGCTTTACGGCGCGCAAATTCGGGATGGTCCGCAACATCGGTCGTTTCGGAAATCTCGTTCTCGTGGCGTGCGACGAGCACCCCGTCCTTGCTGAGCACGAGATCGGGCTCGATGAAATCGGCTCCCTGCTCGATCGCGAGTTCATAGCTTGCGAGCGTATGTTCGGGCCGCTCGCCCGATGCGCCGCGATGGGCGATAACGATCGGCGGCTGCCCGTCGAGGGTCGGCTGTGCGGTCATCGAATCAGCGCTGCACGCCGCGGGCAGCAGCAGCGCGAGGACCGCGGCGCGCCAAGCCGTCATGCCGCAAAACGCGCGCGCCAGTCATCGGCCGAAAATCCTGCACTCACGCCGTCGGGCGCCTCGACCACCGGACGGCGGATCATGGCCGGATGCTCCAGCATCAGTGCTTTTGCCTTCGCCGCGTCGAGCCCGGCCTTGTCGGCATCGGGCAGCTTGCGAAAGGTCGTGCCGCTCCTGTTGAGCAACTTCTCCCACCCGAGCGCGTCGATCCAGCCTTGCAGCCGCTTCGGGTCGAGCCCGTCCTTGCGGACATCATGGAAGCGATAGGGGATGCCGGTGTCGTCGAGCCAGCGCCGCGCTTTCTTCACCGTGTCGCAGTTCGGAATGCCATAAAGTGTTAGTGCCATGCCGGCGGTTTAGGATAGCGGCGGCATGTCGGCAATGCGCGTGTTGG
>CAZSMB010000072.1:0-2158 GCA_964607625.1 uncultured Sphingopyxis sp.
GCCTGCATGAACGCATCGACAACCGCGACGGTCCCTGCGCGATGCCAGGCATCGGTCATTGCCTGTGCGTCGGCGAGATCCTTGGCGAAAGGAATGCCGTTATAGACATGCTTTCCCGCCGCGAGCGCCGTCAGCACCATGTCGCGGCGCAGCGGCGGGCGCGTCCCGCAATCGACGATGTCGATGGCGGGATCGGCAGCCATTTCGCGAAAATCGTGGAACGCGCGCGCTACTCCGAAGTCGGCCGCGGCCTTTTCGGCTGTTTCCGGGCGCGAGGTGCAGATTGCGGTGACATCGATCCCGTCGAGGCTGCGCCAGGCGGGTAGGTGCGCCTTGGCGCCCCATGCCGCGCTGATGATGCCGACCCGAAGAGGGGAGGGAGCCATCCGCCGGCTGCCGTCAGGCGATCGCCTTTTTCGTCTTCAGATCCTCGATGCGGTCCCAGTCGAGTCCGAGTTCCGTCAGGAAGAGCTCCGTATGCTCGGATGCTTCGGGCGCGCGGCTGTTCGCGACCCCTGCGCGGTTGAACTGCACAGGATTGGCGACGAGCCGGATCGGCGGCCCACCATCCGCGCTTTCGACCTCGAAGATCAGGTCGTTCGCGAGAACCTGCTCGTCGCTCGCCACGTCGTGTACCGACTGATAAGCGGCCCATTGCCCTTTCATCGTCTTGAGATGATGAGCCCAATAGTCGAACGGTTTTGCAGCGATTGCTTCCCTGACCAGCGGATAGGCCTCCGCCGCGTTCGCCATGATCGCCTCGGCGGTCGAGAAACGCTCGTCTCTTGCCGCTTCGGGGATGCCGAGGTGACCGAAGACATCCTCGATATAGGGTCCGGGTGACAGCACGGTCAGGTTAATGAACTTCCCATCCGAGGTCTTGAAGACGCCCATGAAGGGGTTCGTGCCGACCGTCTGGCCGCCGCCGGGCATCAGATTCTCGAACGGGTCGTTGTCGAGCTCCATCGCGACGTCGACCGAGCAGGCGGTCGCCCAGATGCCGGAGGAGAGGAGTGACACATCGACCTCGGTCGCCTCGCCGGTACGTTCGCGGTGGAACAGCGCGGCGGCGATGCCGCCCGCAATATTCATGCCGCCGATGGTGTCGCCATAAGCCGGTCCGGGTTGGGTTAGCGGCCCGTCGAGCGCCTTTGGCGTCACGAGCACTGCCGATCCGCCGCGCGCCCAGTAAGCGGTCGAATCGAACCCGCCCTTGTCGCGCTCCGGCCCCTTGTCGCCGAACGCGCTGCCGCGGACATAGATGATGTTCGGGTTCGCGGCGCGGATATGTTCGATATCGATCTTCAGCTTCTGCCGCGCCGAGGGCAGATAGTTGGTCAGAAAGACGTCGGCAGTCTTTGCGATTTCATAGAGGAGTTCGCGCCCCTCTTCGGTCGAGATGTCGATGCCGACGCTGCGTTTGCCGCGGTTGGGATGTTGCATCAGCGACGAGCGCTGCGGGTTGACCGCGAGCCGCTGCAGCATCTGGATGCCGCGCTGCGCGTCGCCGCGCACCGGATGCTCGACCTTGATCACATCGGCGCCCCAGTCGGTCATCACGCCGCCCGCCGCGGGCACGAAGGTGAATTGCGCGACCTCGAGGACGCGGATGCCTTCCATTACCTTGGTCATGCCTCGTCCCTTCCTATTCGGCGTGGAAGCCGATCACTTTTTGATAGGTGAATTCGTTGAGCCCATCCTCGCCATATTCGCGGCCGTAGCCCGAACGCTTGATGCCGCCGAACGGCGCATCGGACTGCATCGTTCCGGCGCCGCCGTTGATCGAAACCCCGCCCGTGCGGATCTTGAGGGCCATGCGATAGGCCTGACCTGCATCGGCCGAGTAGATGGCGCCAGAGAGGCCGAAATCGCTGGCATTGGCGAACGCGATCGCCTCGTCGTCGTCATCGAAGCCGATGACCGCGCCGATCGGTCCGAACACCTCCTCCTGAGCAAGACGGCTGTCGTTGCGGACGTTGTCGAATAGTGTCGGCTCGAAGAAGAACCCCTTGTCGAGCCCCTCGGGACGCTTGCCCCCCGACACCAGCGTTGCACCCTCGTCGCGTGCGATTCCGACATAATCCTCGGTTCGTTTGCGCGCGACCTCGCGGATCAGGGGGCCGTAATTGACCGCCGGATCGGCGGGATTGCCGATGTT
>CAZSMB010000072.1:2258-5874 GCA_964607625.1 uncultured Sphingopyxis sp.
CCGGTGAAGTGCACCAGATCGACGCGCGGATCGGTGGTCAGAAGCTTGCCCGTTTCGATGTCGCCGGTGACGATACTGAGCACGCCCTTCGGCAGCCCGACCTCGTCGGCGACCTCGCCGAGGATCAGCGCCTCCATTGGCGTGTAGGGCGAGGGCTTGAGCACTACGGCACAGCCGACCGCGAGCGCGGGAACGACCTTGCCGATGTTGAGGAAGAAAGGGAAATTGTAAGGCGAAATCGCAGCGACCACGCCGACCGGCTCGCGGCTTACGACGCCGGTACCTAATGTGGTCGTGCCTTGCGCATTGGGCGTCAGTTCGACGGGCAGCGGTGTCACCGCAGGACGCGATGCAACCTCGATCGTGCGCCGGGCGTGCTTCATCGGAATGCCATATTGCAGAAATTCGGCGAGCATCCGCGTCGCGCCCGCCTCGGCCACGATCATGTCGACGATCTGCGCCTTGCGGGCCTCGACCGCGTCCAGGAAGCGGGTCAGGACCTTCTGTCGCTCGGCGATGGGCAGATGCGGCCAGTCGCTTTTGTCGAAAGCGGCTCGCGCGGCGCCGATTGCGGCATCGACCTGGCTCGCGCTGCCCACCGGCGCCTCGATCAGCAGGCTTTCGTCGGCAGGATTGATCACCGCCTCGCGTTGGTCGGTCTTTTCCCACTCGCCGCCCACATAGATGGCGTCGGCATATTTCAGAAATGTCATCTATCGTTCCTTGTCAGGCGGCCTTGCTGTGCCAGACGATGGGCAGGTTGCGGATCGAGAGCAGGCTGGGCACCACGGTGGTGTCGGCGCCTTCTTTCACGCTGAACTGGAAAGGAATCCGCGTGAACCATTCGTCGAGCAACACGCGGAGCTCGCGCCGCGCGAGGTGGGCGCCAAGACAGATGTGAACGCCCCCGGCCAGCGTGAAATGCCGGTTGTTCTTTCTCGCGGGATCGAACCGGTGCGGACATTCGAATTGCTCGGGATCGAAATTGCCCGACGTATTGAAGACCGTCACCCAGTCGCCGGCTTTGATCTGCACTCCGTGCCATTCGAAGTCGCGCTTTACCTTGCGTCCCGAATTGACGAGCGGCTGGGTGCGGAGAAATTCCTCGACCGCCGAATTGATCAGCGTCTTGTCGTCGCGGATTTGCGCCTGGAGGTCGGGGTTCATCGCGAGGCGGCGGAACATCTGACTGACGGTCGAGGCGACGGTGTCGAGCCCGCCCAGCCATAGGAACCAGGTCATGCCGATAATTTCGTCGTCGGTAAGCGGTCGGCCGTCGATCGATCCGTTGGCGATATAGCTGCCCAGTGTCTCGTCGGGCGCCGCCTGTTTTTCGGCGATGAAGCCGCGCAGATAGGCGAGAACCCCGCGTACCGCTTCGGCCTTTTTCGCGATCTCATCCTCGTGAAGGATGTTCCACTCCCAGTCGAGGAATTGCTCGAACATGGTGAAGGGAAAGCCCATCAGGTCCAGGAAGACGCGCACCGGAAATACGCGCCCGAAATCATAGGCGATATCGACCTCGCCTTTGTTCGCAAACTGGTCGATCATTCCGCCGATGATCTCGCGGATGCGCGGCTCGCGCTCTTTCATGGCAACTGGCGTGAACCAGGGGTTCAGGAACTTCCTGTACTTGCCGTGCTCGGGCGGATCGATGCCGAGCGGTATGGACGGGAATGTCTCGCCCGCCAGCGCCTGGAACTTCGCGACACCGTCCGATGAAAACAGATCGTTGTCCTCATAGACGCGGCGAATGTCGTCATAATGCGTGACCACCCACGCGCCGTGCCGGTTGCCGCTGATCGGCCACGGATAATAGTGGATGCGCGGAAAGCCATCGTCGCGGACGACGTCCATCGGCCGATAGGGCTCGACCAGGTCATTGGGGACGATCCCCGCCGCGAAGCGCGTATCAAGGATCAGTTCGGGCGGCACATGCGCCGGCGCGGGCGGGGCGTCGGCACCCGCCCGCACGACCGGGCAGCGTTCGGCTACGCTCGCCATCGTTCAGGCCGACGCGAACATGCGTTCGATGTCGCCCGAAGTCACCGGGCGCCGCGCCTTGCCGATGGAATCCATGCTGTCGGTCTTGAGGCCACCGAGATTGTGTCGCGGGCTGACGTCGACGTCTTTGCCAAGCTCGCGAAGGTGCGCGACGGTACAATTGTCACGCCCCCCGTTCAGGCCAAACGCGTCGAAGTTGTATTCGCGCATCACGTTGAGATGGGTGATCTTGTCGATCGTCGCTTTCGTAAGACCGTTGACCGACGCCCACAGATATTCGGGCACGTTCGGCCAGACGGTGTCCGAATGCGGGTAGTCGCATTCATAGGCGACCATGTCCTCGTTCATATATTCGAGATTCTTCACGCCGAACTGGTCGTCGATGAAGCAGCAGATAATATGCCGCTTGAACAGATCGGACGGCCGTTCGCCGTGGAAATCGGTATAGGTCCATTCGCGGTGATGTTCGTGCGTGAAGTCGGCGCGCTCGAGGAAATAGGGGATCCAGCCGATCCCGCCTTCGCTCAGCGCCATGCGCAGTTCGGGATAACGTTGCCAAAAGGTTGCAAAGGTCCAGTCGGCCGCCGAATTGGCGATCGAGATCGGCATGGCCGTGATCCACGCATCGATCGGGCTCTCACTCGAGGGATGCATCGCGCGCGCGCCGGTGCCGATATGGCAGTTGATGACCATCTTGTAGTCCGAACAGGCGGCCCAGAAGGGTTCCCAATATTCATTGTGGATACTGGGCAGACCGATGTTGGCGGGATTGTCGGAAAAGCTGACCGCATGTACGCCTAGGTCACTCATCCGTTTCAGTTCTTTAAGCGTTTCGTCCATATCCCACATCGGAATGAGGCACATGGGGATGAAGCGGCCGGGCGCAGCGGCGCACCATTCCTGCACGTGCCAGTCGTTCCATGCGCGGCAGGCAAGCAGAGCTTCTTCGGGTGCCTTCTGCGCCATGCCGACAAAGGTGCCGCCCGCGAAACTTGGCATCGTAGGGAAGTTGAGCGAAGCGAGCACACCGTTGGCGTTCATGTCGTCGACGCGCAGCTTGGGATCGTAGGTTCCAGGGCGCAACTGGTCGAAGGCGCTCGGCTCCATGCCATATTCGCTGCGCGGCCGGCCGACGACGGCATTGAGGCCGATGGTCGGGAAGCGCTGGCCGTTCCACAGCCAGATGTCTTTGCCATTGTCTTGGACGATGCGTGGCGCGCGATCCTTCTTGCCCTCCGGGTAATGGCGGATGAAGGCCTCGGGCGGTTCGATCGCATGATCGTCGACGCTGATGATGATCATGTCGTCCATCTGCATGGCGACTCTCCTCTCAATTTGCTTATCGTTGCGCACATCATCTCAAAAATTGACGATGTGTCAACTATTGGTTTATGACCTAGTTTACCAAGTAGGAGACGTGGATGGTAGCGCGGACCTTGCCCGTAATCGACCGGGACAACGAGCCTTTCTGGACGTGGGGACGCGAGGGGCGGCTAGCGATTCATCGCTGCGCCAATTGCGACTATTTCGTCCATCCGCCAGTGCCTTTTTGCCCGCGCTGCGAAAGCCGGGACGTCGCGCCGCAAGCGGTATCGGGGCGCGGCCGCGTCGT
>CAZSMB010000072.1:5974-12783 GCA_964607625.1 uncultured Sphingopyxis sp.
GCCGAGAAAAATGTGGCGATCAGCGGCGTCGGCATGTCCGACGTGTCGCGCGGCGCGGAAAAGTCGCCGCTCGCGCTGACGGTCGATGCAGCGCTCGAGGCGATTGCCGATGCCGGGCTGACCCGCGCGGAGATCGACGGGATCGCGACCTGGCCAGGCGAACGCGCCGACGGGTCGGGCTTTTCGGCGGTCGGCTGCGCGGCGCTGCAGGACGCGCTCCGTCTGGAGGTCGGCTGGTATGCGGGTGGCGGCGAGGCGCCCGGCCAATATGGCGCGGTGTTCAACGCGATCGGCGCGATCACCGCGGGGCTCTGCCGCAACGTGCTGATCTTTCGCACCATGTACGAAGCGACGGCACGCAAGGCCGCTTATGCCAATTCGCTGCTGCGTGAGGGGCAGCGGCAGGCGGGGCCCTTCGCATGGTATGCCCCCTATTACACTTATGCCGCCGCGCTCCAGCAGGCGCTCTTCTTCAACCTCTATGTCGACAAGAGTGGGATCCGACCCGAACAGGTCGGACAGATCGCGGTCAATCAGCGCCGCAATGCCGGGCTGAACCCCAAGGCGATCTATCGCACGCCGATCACCCTCGACGACTATTTCGCCGCACCGCCGATCGCAACGCCGCTGCGCCTCTTCGACTGCGACGTGCCGATAGACGGCGCGGCGGCGATCATCGTGTCGCGGATGGACGTCGCGCGCAGCTTGAGGAACCCACCGATCCGGGTCGATGCGATCGGTTCCTCGATGCGCTATCGCAACAGCTGGACCCAGCTCGATGCGCTCGACACGCAGGCGCAGCCGAAGGTCGCCGAGATGATGTGGAGCCGCACCGATCTGAAGCCGGCGGACGTCGACATCGCGCAACTCTATGACGGCTTCAGCTTTCATACGATTAACTGGCTGGAGAATTTCGGTTTTTGCGAGCGCTATGGCGCCAAGGATTTCATTGAGGGCGGTGCGCGCATCGCGCTCGAAGGCGAACTGCCCGTCAACACCGGCGGCGGCGCGCTGTCGGCGGGGCGGCTCCACGCCTATGGCGCGGTGCACGAGGCGTGCACGCAGCTCTGGGGTCGGGCCGGAAAGCGGCAGGTGCAGGGCGACCCGCAGGTCTGTGCAACCTCGACCGCCGGCGGGCCGCTCGCGGGTGCCATGCTGCTCGTGCGCGACTGACATCGGGGCTAGGCCTGCCAGACGATCCGGCCCCCGATCAGCGTCAGCCCAACGGTTCCCAGCGCACCGGGTTCGGTGGGCCATTGGTAAAGGATCAGGTCGGCGGGGTTGCCGACACGCAGCGGCCGTCCCTGATAGAGCGCGAGCGCCGCTGCGCGATCGATCCCTTCGCCGGGGCCGATTACGGCGCCACTGCGGGAGCGTCGATCGGTGGCGGCGCGCAGCGCGACCCACGGATTGAGGTCGCCATAGGGTGCGTCCGACCCACCGCGCACGGCGACGCCGCCGTTCAGCAGCGAGGCGAGGCGATAGAGGTCCGCGAGCTCCGCGTAGGGCATTTGCGCGCAATACCGGTCGCCGCGGTCGTGGATGAAATTGGGCTGGGTGACGACGATCAGCCCGGCCGCGGCGATGTCTGGGATCAGGCTTTCGGCGATTATGCTGCCATGTTCGATGCGGTCGCCCGGCCGCACTCCGCCCGCCTGCGCCAGTGCCTCGAGATAGAAGACCAGTTCGGCCAGGGTGACGCAGTGCGCGGCTACGTTGCGGCCCAGTCGTCGCGCTTCGGATATCCGCGCCGCGAGGTGCTCGACCGGGGGCAGGTCGTTTTCGTCGAGGAGCAGCTTTAGCGGTCCGAGCATATAGCCGTGTCCCGCCGGCAGTGCCTCGGTCCCCATGATCGTCAGGCGCTGGGGCAGTGCCCCGGCCAGGAGCGCGGCCTCGTCCGGTCCGTTCGACGCGCCGGCATCGGTCACCGCAGTCACGCCCCAGCGCGCAAGCATGGCCCCGACCGGCGCAAGCAAGGGCGGCTGCGTGCCGATCCGTGCGCGCAGCCAGGTATCGCCGCGCCAGATGCGGCCGGTGGGCTGCCCGTCCGCATCGCGCTCCACGCAGGCGGGGAAGGGCGGGTCGCCCAATTTCCTCACCGCGGCGCTGTTGAGCAGCCAATAACCGCCCGTCCGGTCCTGCATGCGCAACGGTCGGTCGGGCAGCCACTCGTCGAGCAACCGGCGGTCTGGCAGCCCCGCCACGCGTTCGTCATAGCCGATCGCGCGCACCCACGTGCCGGACGCGCGTGCTGCGCCGCGCAGCTTCGCGGCGATCGCTTCGGCGCTCCGGCTTTCGGCAAGGTCGATGGATTCGAGTCGCGCTGCGGTGGCAAGCAGATGGAGGTGATGGTCATGGAGCCCGGGGGCGACGATCTGGCACCTTGCATCATGCTCGGCCTCGCCGGCCGGCAACCCTCGTCCCATAGCGGCGATTCCGCCATCGCGGATGCCGACTTCTATGCTGGAGCCTTCGAAGGTCCGCGCGTTACGGATGACGAGACCTAAGGGCGTCGTCACGCGATCGCCCGCGCGAAGCGCGCCGCCGTGGGCGCAAGGGCGACATCGAGCAGCCCGGATTGCCCGGCCGCCAGCGCTTCGAGCGCCAGCGTTGCCGCATGAAGGCCCGTCAACGGATCGGCAAGTGCATCGCCGATGAAGCTTGGGCCGTCGTCGTCCCACGAAACGAGCCCGCCCGCCGCCGCGCAATCGTCACCGAAGCCGAGCCGAAGCGCCGCGTTGCCGCGCCAGCCGTGCGCAGTGATCGCGACCCACAGCAGCGCTGGATTGGCCTCGAAGACCCGCGCCTCGTCGAGACCGAGCCGCGCGAGGGCGTGCGGCCGGCCCGAGGTGATCAGGATGCGCGCCTCGGCGATCATTGGCAGCAGCGTGTCCGCCTCTAGGCGCATGCTGCGATGGTCCTTCCGGCCGTTCAGCCGTACGTCGAGCCGCGGCGTACTCAGCGGCGTCGGGTCGGGCCGGTCGGGGCTTTCGATCTTGATGACGCGATGGCCCGCTTCGGCGAGAAGTGCCCCGCAATAGGGTCCCGCCCACAGGGCCGACAGATCGAGGACCGTCCCGTCGCGCGGCGCACCGGTCCGAAGCACCGGTCGATCGGGCGCCGCCGCCTCGCCGACTTGGGTGACCGGCATGTGAAGGTCGGTTGCCGCTGCGACCATGTCCGACGCGGATCGGCCGCGTGCGGATGCAACCACTGCGTCCCACGGATCATCGTCGAAATCCGCGCCGGTCCAGGCGGGGATGAGGTCGCGGTCGTCGTCGCGTGCGAGCGTCACGGCGATCCAGCCGTCGCGGCAGGCGACGAGCTGCGTGTGGCGGTTGGGCGACCATCGGCAGGGCTTTGCCAGCTCAAGGTCATCGCTGCGCGACAGCGCGCGGCGTGGGTCGAACACGATCCGGCCACCCGACGCGGCGATCAGTCGGTCTCCTGCTGCGATCACCGCACCGAGCAGAGTAGTCATGGCGCGGCCTCTTCGATCGCGTGTATCAAGCCCCAGTCGAGCGCCTGAGCTGCTTTGACCCGCCGACCAGACAGCAGCGTCCACAAGGTGCGATGCCGCCCGATTGCGCGCGCGACGCTTGCGGTCCCACCGGCTCCGGGAATCAGACCCATTGCCAGTTCGGGAAGCTGGAACCATGCATCGGGCGTCGCCACGCGCCTGTGGGCGGCGGCGGCGATCTCGATGCCCGAACCGACGCAAGCGCCGTGCAGCCGCACCGTGGTTCGGTCGCCGAGTGCGTCGAGCGCGCGGGCGCAGCTGTGGAGCGTTCGCACCGCATGTGCCTCGGCGAGATCGCGCGCGCTTCCGAATTCGACGAGTGCGCCGCCGGTCGAGAAGCATTTGCCCGCACCGCGCAGCGTCAGCGTCGGCCTGCTGGGATCGTCGAGGATATTCGCCAGCGCCTCGTAGAGCGCGTCGCGCATCGCAGCGGACATCGCGTTGCGGCTGCTCGGATCGTCAAGCGTGACGGTTATCCGGTCGCCCTCGCGTTCGACCAGAAGGGGGGCGAGGGGACGGGGTGCCTTGGTGCGCGGATCAAGGCCGCGGCGCCAGCGTGCGAACTCGTCGCCGCCGAGCAGCGCCGAATAGGCAAGCGACTCGACCGCGATCGCGTCAGCGAAGGACAGGCGCGCGGTCGACCGCAGCACTTGCGCTGCAATCGTCGCCGCCACCGGATTGCGGCGCACGGCTTCGGCCAGTGCTTCGACGCCTTGGCCAATCGCCACCCAAGGGCGGGGGGGCGCCGGGCTTGCGGTCAGCAGAAGGTCGAAATCGTCGCTGACCACGGGCGGCAGAACGCCCGCGCGATCGACGCCGATCACCACCGCCTGGATCGGCGTAGCAGGGCGCCGCCAGTTTGCGGCGTCGACCACCAGCACCGGCTCTCCGCCCGGCGCGGATAAGCGGTCCGCGTCGAGATGGTCGGGGCCGGTCATCGCGCTGTCCTACCCTGCGCAAACCTCGTCCGCCAGTTCCGCCTTCAGCACGCGGCGCAGCAGCTTGCCCGTTTCGTTATAGGGCAGCGCGTCGCGCACGAACCATTGTTCGGGAGTCTTCGTCGAGCGGAGCTTGGCGCGGATAGCCTGCGCCATCGCCTCTGTATCGGGCCGCCCCGACTGTGAGACGATGACCGCGACCACCTTTTCCCCCCATTTTTCGCAAGGGATGCCCAGCACGGCGCAGTCGGCGACGTCATCGAAGCCGCGCAGCATATCCTCGATCTCGCCGGGCGAAATATTCTCGCCGCCGCGCACGATCACGTCGTCGAGCCGTCCCTCGACGAACAGATACCCCTCCTCGTCCAGCCAGCCGGCATCGTTGGTGGCGAACCAGCCGTCGTCGGCCAGCGCCGTCTTGTGCAGATATTCGCCCGAAACCTGTTCACCGCGGACATGGACTTCGCCATGCTCGCCGGGCGCGCACGGGCGGCCGTCTTCGCGCCGGATCTCGAGTTCGACGCTGGGTAGCGGTCGACCGACCGATGCGATGCGGCGGCGGATAGCGGGGTCGTCGGAAGCGAAGGCGGTGCGATGATCCTCGGCGCCGAGAAGCGCGATCGTCGAACTGGTTTCGGTGAGACCATAGGCGTTGACGAAATCGACGTGCGGCAACCGCGCGAGCGCCCGGGCGATTACCGGCTCGGGCATCTTGCCCCCGCCGTAGGAGAGAGCGCGCAGCGAGGGCAGCGTCTCGCCCGTCCGCTCCATCACTTCGAGGATGCGGTCGAGCATCGTCGGGACGACCATCGCGTGGGTTATCCGCTCGGCCGATGCAGTGGCAACCCAATCCTCAGGCGTAAAGGCCGGTAGATATACGATCCGCCGCCCGCCATAGGCTGCGGTCAGAATCGCCGAGATTCCGGCGATGTGATAGGAAGGCACGCTGACCAGCGCCGCTTCGTCTTCGCCTGCGCCGAGGAATTCGACCGTCGACATCACATAGGCGGTCAGGTTGGCGTGACGCAGGACGGCGGCCTTCGGTTCACCGGTGGTCCCGCTGGTGAACAGCAGCACGGCAATGTCGGTTTCGGCTTCGGGCAGATCGACGGGGTCGGGCGTCATCCCCGCGACGAATTCGGCCTCGAAATCGCTGCGCGCAACCAACTCGACGCCGTCGACCGGTGCAATACGCGGCAGCATGGCGTCGTCGGCGATCAGCACCGCCGGAGCGGTGCGCGCGACGAGTCGGTTGAGGTCAGCGTCGGCGAGGCGATAGTTGAGCGGAACGAAGGGCATTCCCGCGATGCCGCTCGCAAACAGCAGGAGGGGAAGCGCGTCGCCGTTCATGCCGAGGAACGCCACGTTCGCCTTGCACCGGCTGGCGAGCCAGGCGGCGGCACGGCTCGCACGCGCGCGATAGCCGGCGAAGTCGATTGCCTCGTCGCCGCTGCCGAGCGCAATGCGGGGGGCGGCCGCGTCGGCGGCGATGTCGAGCAGCAGCGGGATCCGCATGGAGGTCAGTCCGAGGCCGGGAGCGGCTTCGCGCCCTTCACGGCGAGCGCCTTGCCGTCGAACGCGAGCGATCCCTTGCCGGCCTTGGCGCCGAGTATTTCAAGCCCACTATCCTCGTCGACATAGCGCTTACCGATCGCGACGCCTTCGGCAAAGTCGGGGCTCACCGCGCCGCTCGGCGTTGCCGCGTCGTCGATCGGGAGCACGGCTTCGCCGCCGCATTGCAATTCGCCCGCGCTGCTCGGCGGCCGCACGACGACTAGTTGCGCGTCGCAAACCGCACTTTTCCAGCGCGAGCCGGGTTTCAAATCCATTCGTCCTCATCCTTTCCCAGCGGCGGACCCTTCGCGACCGTCGCTGCTGCAATATGTCAATCGACACAGAAAGTAAACGTAGTTATATAACTCAATAACAGAAAAGGGAGCGAGGATGTACCCGCGTCATTTTGCGCAAATCGCACCCGATCGTCCAGCCATCGTGATGGCGGCGACGGGTGAGGCGATCAGCTATGCCGAGTTGGAGGCTCGGGCCAATCGCGGTGCCCAGCTGTTCCGTTCGCTGGGGCTTGCGGCGGGGGATACGGTCGCCGTGTGGTTAAGAAATTGCCGCGACTATTTCGAGATCTATTGGGCGGCGCAGCGGGCGGGACTCTATCTCTGTCCAGTGGCGACGCACCTTACGGCTGAAGAAGCTGCCTATATCCTGAACGACAGCGGCTCGCGCCTGCTCGTCACCCACGCCGACGTCGGCGGTGCGGCCTCGCTGCTGCGCGAGCGCGACGGCCTGATTCCCGACGTGGCGTATCTTTTCGATCTCGATGGGGGACTTGACGGCCT
>CAZSMB010000073.1:0-12739 GCA_964607625.1 uncultured Sphingopyxis sp.
CCGATCAGAACACGACCTGCGCCCGGGCTCCGACGGTATCGACGCCATAGTCGCGGTCGGTGATCGCCGGGATCACCGCGTCGTGATAGTCGAGATGCGCATAGTTGACCATGAAGCGCAGATAGTCGACCGGGGTCCAGATCAGCGACGCCATGTAACCGTCCTGCGTGCCGCCAACGATCCCGGCGTCGTTCAGGTCGAGACGGTCGTACCGCACATTGACCTGGACCGCGCCGATGCCGCCTTCGCCGAGCGGGTGCCGGACCTTCACCTCCTTGAAAATTCCGCCCTTGTAGCTGCGCGTGTCGTCGGTGAGGAAATAGCCGAGTTCCACCGCGCCGCCGAAGAAGGTCGGGTCGGCGAAGCCGGGGCGACCGACCTTTTGCCAATAGCCCTCTGCCATGCCGTGCAGCCGCCCGCTGATGAAGGCCGATTCGAGGCCGAGCCCGGTTTCGGACCGACCGTCGATGGTGGGGGTCGAAAGGAAGCGGATATCGGCGCTGTGGACGAGCGGGCGCTGGCGATAGCGGACCGACGGCACGGTGTCGCCAAGACGGCGCCAGTGCGCCGACGCGCCGAAATGGAGCTGCGTCGCACCGAGTTTCGGCGCATAGACGATGCGGCCGTCGGCGCTGTAGCCGTCGTTGCCGCTGTCCAGCGCGCGGTAATTGTCGGTGAACAGCCCGGCTTCGATCAGCACCGGGCCGGTCGAATATTGCCCCGACACGCCGACGCGGCGGATGAAATTGAACGCATCGGTAAAGGCGGCGCGCTCGATGAAGCTGGTGTCGTTGCTGCTCGAAAGCTCTTCGAGTCCCTGGAACGTGTTGTGCTGGCCGACGGTGACCTTCAGCGGCCCCTTGTCGTACGTCAGGAAGGCGTCGAGCAAGTCGGACTCGCCGCTCGCGAAATCGGCCTCCACCTTGTAGCCGAAGCCCCCCGGGATCGTGCCGCCGAACCCCATGCGGACGCGGCGCAACTCGTTCGAGAATCCGGTCGCGGGGTCGGCGATCGCGCCCGGTGCACCGACATAGGCGGCATCGACCTGGATGCGACCGCGAGGCTTGAAGCTCCAGCCGTCGGCGCTCTCGATCTCGGGCGCGCCCTTCCAGTGAATCTCCGTCGCGGGCCTGTCCGGCGGCGCCGCTTGTCCGGTTGCCGGCGGCGCGGGCGATACGGCTTCGTCCGCCGGAATCGTCGCGGCGTCGAGCCGTGCTTCGAGCGTTTCGACCTTCGCGCGCAAGGCCGCTAGTTCGGCGCGCAACGCTGCCGCTTCGTCGGCGCTCATCGCCTGGGCATGCGCGTCGTCGGGGAGGCAGAGCATCGTCGTCGCGAGCAAGGCGGCGGTGAAAGCGTGGCGCATCGAAATCGCTCCATTGCGTAAAGGTTGCAATCTGGCGTCGCACTTATGACGCATAAATGACAGATACGCGTCACTATGATGACATTTCGGTTTCAATGCCGAATTTGCGCGCCCCCTTGCCAGCCCGCCGCGAACGACTAAGGACGGGTCCGTTTCTATCGGCAACCCAACGGGTCGCATTTTCTGGGAGATTATCATGGCGATCAATTTCGACGGACGTGTTGCAATCGTGACCGGCGCCGGCGGCGGGCTGGGCCGCGCCTATGCGCTCGAGCTGGCGCGACGCGGGGCGAAGGTCGTCGTCAACGATCTGGGCGGCGCGCGCGACGGCACCGGTCATTCGGATGCCGCCCTGCAGGTGGTCGAGGAAATCCGCGCCGCGGGCGGCACCGCCATGTCGAACGGCGGCAGCGTCACCGAATATGAGCATATGGCCGAGATGGTGGCGAAGACGAAGGAGGAATGGGGCGGCGTCCACGTCCTGATCAACAACGCCGGCATCCTGCGCGACAAGAGCTTCGCAAAGATGACGATGGAGGATTTCGACCTGGTCGTGCAGGTCCACCTGCTCGGCAGCGCGAACGTCACCAAGGCGTGCTGGGACCTGATGCGCGACCAGGCCTATGGCCGCATCCTGATGACCGCGTCTTCGACCGGCCTCTATGGCAATTTCGGGCAGGCGAATTACGGCGCCGCGAAGCTGGGCCTCGCCGGGCTGACCAAGACGCTGCACCTCGAAGGCGCGAAATATAACATCCGCTGCAACACGATCGCGCCGGTCGCGGGCACGCGCATGACCGAGGATATCTTTCCGCCCGAACTGTTCGAGAAGTTCACCCCCGAAAATGTCGTTCCCGCCGCGCTGTTCCTCGTCAGCGAGGATGCGCCGACGAACATGATCGTCGGCGCCGGCGCCGGCGCGTTTCACGCCGCCTATGTCACCGCGACCCCCGGCGTCGCGCTGCCCGAGGACGAGCGGACCCCCGAAGGCGTCGCCGCGGCGTGGGAGCAGATCATCGACCGCAAGGGCGAGATCGTTCCGCAGTCGGGCAGCGAACAGTCGATGATCGTGATGAAGGCGCTCCAGGCGCTCGGCTGATCGCGACCGCGCCGCCGCCCCGGACCTGCCGGGGTGGCGCGCGCATCGCCTGCATCACTGTATTGACACGATAACACGCTCGTGCGATAGCAGGCGCGGGGCAAGGGGATCGGACAGAAGGACGACCCCGATGTACAGTGAAAGCGACCTGCAAGCAGCGGTCGATGCCAAAGTGTTGACGCCGGAGGCCGCGCAGGCTTTCCGGTCGCACATTGCGTCGACGCGATCGGCCCCCGGTGCGGACGAGGAATCCTTCCGCCTGATAACCGGCTTCAACGATATTTTCGTCAGCATCGCGGCGATCATCCTGCTCGTCGCGGTGGCATGGATCGGCGAGTCGATCCACAAGGCGCTCGCGGGCGCCTTCGTCGCCGCCTCGGCGTGGTTCCTTGCCGAATATTTTACGCGCCGGCGCCGCATGGCGCTTCCGAGCATCATTCTCGTCCTCGCGTTCGCCGGCGGGGTCCTGGCGACGATGATCGGCTTCCTCGTCGAACATGGCGAGGCGATCTTCGGGCGGCATCCAAGCGAAACGGTGATGGCCCTCGTGGTGGCCGCGATGGCGCTGATCACCGCCGGCGCGACCTGGCTCCACTGGAAGCGCTTCATGGTGCCCATCACCGTTGCAGCGGGCAGCGCGGCGCTAGCGGGCACCGCCATCGCGCTGATCCTTGCCGTTGTCGGCGGCACCGACGAACCCAACGTCGACCTTGTCATGTCGCTCGTCCTTGTCGCCGGCCTGGGCGTCTTCACGCTGGCCATGTGGTGGGATCGCAGCGACCGGGTCCGCCAGACCCGTCGCAGCGACGTCGCTTTCTGGCTCCACCTGCTCGCCGCGCCGATGATCGCGCATCCGATCTTTCACCTGCTCGGCGTCACCCAGGGCGACAATATTTCGAGCGGCGCGGCGGTGATGGTCGTCGGCATCTATATCCTGTTCGGCTTCGTCGCACTGGCGATCGACCGCCGTGCGCTGCTGGTGTCGGCGCTCGCCTATGTGCTGTTCGCGCTGACGCAGCTCTTCCGCACCTTTGGCGCGGTCGAACTCAACGTTGCGCTGACCGCGTTCGTCATCGGCTCCGCCCTGCTGCTGCTGTCGGCCTTCTGGCAGAACGCGCGGTCGGTCGTCGTCGGCGTGCTGCCGGCGAACCTCGCCGACCAGTTGCCGGCGGCGGGGAGCCCCCTGCCCCGCGCATCGGCCTGACGCCGACCGGTTCCGGGCGGCGTCCCGAAGTCCTGCCGCCCTTTTCGCGGGCCCCGGTCGCAACCCGGCCGGGGCCCGTTTGCCATTACGGGGCCGACGCGAGACGCCTGCCCCCTTGCCTGATCGCCGCAGAACGATAAGAGGGGCACCGCGGAATGGGGGCCGCGCCAAACCCGAACGACGTCCACTCACCCAGGCGAAGGCATGACACCCCCCAATATCCTGATGGTGGAAGACGATCCGCCGATCCGCACCCTCACCGCCCGCGCGCTGCAGGAACATGGCTATATCGTGCGCACGGCGAGCACCGCGCCCCAGATGTGGGACGCGCTGCGCACCGCGCCCGCCGACCTGTTGCTGCTCGACGTGATGCTGCCCGGAACGTCGGGGATCGATATCTGCCGCGAGATTCGCAAGACGAGCGACGTTCCGATCATCTTCCTGTCGGCAAAGGGAACCGAGATGGACCGGATCGTCGGGCTGGAACTCGGCGCCGACGATTATATCCCCAAGCCCTTCGGAGTGCGCGAGCTGATCGCGCGCGTCCGCGCCGTGCTGCGCCGCCATGCGATCGAGCGCCCGCCCGCCGACCGCGAGCGCGGCATTCTGCGCTTCGATGGCTGGACCGCCAATCTGCCGCGCCGCGAACTGACCTCGCCCGACGGGGTCGCAATCGAGCTGACCGGCGCGGAATTCGACCTGTTGGTCAGCCTGTGCGACAATGCCCAGCGCGTGATTGCACGCGAGCGGCTGATCGAGCTTTCGCGCACGCGGCTCGGCGACAGTTCGGACCGCAGCGTCGACGTTCTTATCAGCCGGCTGCGGCGCAAATTGTCGGCCGACGACCGGCCCGCACCGATCGTTACGGTGCGCGGCATCGGCTATATGCTCAACGTTCCGGTGGACCGGCTTTGAAGCTGTTCGAGCGCCGCGCCTTCGGCCTGTTCGGCCAGATCGTGGCGATCCTGTTCGCCGCCGTGCTGCTCGAAAGCGCGGCGAGCACGTTCCTGTACGAGCGCGCAAGCCAGTTTTCGATCACCGGCGACAAGGCGCGACGCCTGGCCGAACATCTGGTGCTGTCGGCAAAGCTGATCGAGGAAGCGCCGGTGGCCGAACGCGACACCGTGGCCTCTGAACTGACGACCTCGCGCTATCACCTGACGTGGCAGGAACGGCTGACCAACCCGCCCCCGGTCTCTCCGAAGCTGGAGGTCATCACCCGGCAGATCATCGACTGGGAGCCCGAGATCCAGGCGCGCGACCTGCGCCTCTACCTGCAATCTCCCGGGCGGCACGGGACGATAAGCGGTGCGATCCGGCTCGACGATCGCAGCTGGGTGCGCTTCAGCGCGCGCGACCATATCGGTCAGCTCGACCTCACTGTCGGGCGCGTGTTGTCGACGCTGGTCCCCGCGGTCGCGCTGGTGTTGCTCGCCAGCCTGTTGATCCTTCACACGCTGCGCCCGCTCCGCGACCTCACGAGGGCCGCGGAGGCGATTGGCCAGCGCGATTTCGAGCCGGTGCCGATGCGCGGTCCCGCCGAGGTGCGCAAGGTGATCAGCGCCTTTAACGACATGCAGCGACGCATCACGGCGATGATCGCCGACCGCACCCAGGCGCTGGCGGCGGTCGGCCACGATTTTCGCACACCCCTCGCCCGGCTTCGCCTGCGCGCCGAACGCATCGCCGATCCCGAGGTCGGCCCAGAGATCCAGCACGACATCGTCGAGATGGAAGGGATGATCGATTCGCTGCTCGCCTATCTGTCGGGCGACATCGACCAGCCGGCGGGCGAAGCGACGCGATCCGACCTTGCGATATTGTGCGCAACGATCGTCGACGACGCGAGCGACCACGGTCACGACGTCGTCTATGCCGGTCCCGACCATCTGGTGATGGCGGTGCAGGTGGTCGCGCTCAAGCGCGCGCTGCTCAACCTTGTCGACAATGCGCTGCACTTCGGCAGCCGGGTCGAAGTGCGACTGCGCGAAGCCGAAAGCTGGGTCGAGATCGAGGTTGGCGACAACGGCCCGGGCATCCCCGACGACCAGCGCGCGCAGGCGCTGCAACCTTTTGCCCGGCTCGACAGCGCACGGGCGCGCGACACGGGCGGATTTGGGCTCGGCCTGTCGATCGTCGAGCGCGTCGCAACGATGCACGATGGCCAATTGAGCTTGGGAATCAGTCACCTGGGCGGATTGGGCGCTCGAATTCGGTTGCCCCGCCGCTGAGCAACATTTCGTTACATAGCCGCCGCACCGCAGCAAAATAGCGGCGCCATTTGCGTGAAACCAATCAGCAAGGAGTGGTTTCATGAACGACGTCATCGGACGCGTGTTCGACTTCGAAAAGCGCGTCTTCCCCAGCCGCAACGATTTGTTCGCCAAGCTCGTCGCCGACGGCCAGAGCCCGAAGGCGCTGATGATTTCCTGCGCCGACAGTCGCATCGTCCCCGAACAGATCATGCAGGCCGAACCCGGCGACCTGTTCGTCTGCCGCAACGCCGGCAATATCGTCCCGCCGTTCGCGACCCAGAATGGCGGGGTATCGTCGACGGTCGAATATGCCGTCGCCGCGCTCGGCGTGCGCGACATCATCGTCTGCGGCCATTCGGACTGCGGCGCGATGAAAGCGCTGATGAACCCGCAGATGATGGACGGAATGCCCAATGTCGCCGCGTGGCTGCGTCACAGCCATGCCGCCGAGCATGTCGTGCGGACCGGATATGACGAGCTCGACGAAGGCGGCCGCGTGCGGGCCGCAAGCCTCGAGAATGTCGTGGTCCAGATCGCCCACCTGCGGACCCATCCGTCGGTTGCCGCCGGAATTGCGCGCGGCGAAATTTCGCTGCACGGCTGGTTCGTCGACATCCATCAGGGCCAGATCCTCGGCCTCGATGGCCAGACGGGCCGCTTTGTGCCGATCCGCGCCGAAGACCCCCTGCCCGTCGCTCTCCCCGCCGCACAGCGCCTCGCAATGAAGGCGAACGAGGCGGAGGCCGCCTGATGTCCAGCCAGGCTCTCCCCGCCAGCCCGGGCACCTTGTCGCGCGACTTCGCGGCGTCGATCGTCGTGTTTCTGGTCGCGATACCGCTGTGCATGGGCATCGCGGTCGCGTCGGGCGTCCCGCCCGAGAAAGGACTGATCACCGGGATCATCGGCGGCATCGTCGTGGGTCTGCTCGCGGGCTCGCCGCTTCAGGTCAGCGGTCCCGCCGCCGGCCTGGCGGTCATCGTGTTCGAGCTGATCCGCACCCAGGGCCTCGAAGCCCTGGGGCCGATCCTGATCCTCGCCGGGCTCGTCCAGCTCGCGGCCGGCATCTTCAAGCTCGGCGGCTGGTTCCGCGCCATCTCTCCCGCCGTGGTCCACGGAATGCTCGCCGGCATCGGCGTGCTGATCGTCATCGGCCAGTTTCACGTTCTGTTCGACGCCCGGCCGCTGGCCAGCGGGCTGGAGAATATCGCCGCGATCCCGGGCCGGCTGCTCGGGCTCGACGCGGCGAGCCCCGGCGGCGCCGAACTCGCGCTGGCGATCGCCGCGGTCACGATCGGCGTGATGCTGGGGTGGGAAAAATGGCGCCCGGCATCGCTGCGCCTCGTGCCCGGCGCGCTGCTCGGCGTCGTCGCGGGAACGCTGGTCGCCATGCTGTTCGGCCTGGCGGTGACGCGCGTCGACGTGCCCGATTCGATCGTCGCCGCGATTGCCCCGCCCGAAACGTCGGTTCTGAGCTGGCTGACCCCCGACATCCTGGCCGCCGCGGTCGCGGTCGCGTTCATCGCCAGCGCCGAAACCTTGCTGTCGGCTGCCGCCGTCGACAAGATGCACGACGGCCCGCGCAGCGACTTCAACAAGGAGCTGCGCGCACAGGGCGTCGGCAACCTGTTGTGCGGTGGCGCGGGCGCGCTGCCGATGACGGGAGTCATCGTCCGTAGCTCGGCCAATGTGCAGGCAGGCGCGGCAACGCGGCTGTCGGCGGTGCTGCATGGCGTCTGGATCCTGGGCTTCGTCGCGCTGCTCCCCTTCGTCATGCGCGAGATTCCGATGGCGACACTGGGCGCGGTGCTGGTCGTGACCGGCTGGCGGCTCGTCAAGTTCGACCATGCGCGCGAGCTGTTCCGCAATCACGGACTGCTGCCGGTGCTGATCTGGGCGACGACGCTCGTCCTTGTCGTCGCGGTCGACCTGCTCACCGGCGTGATCGTCGGCATCCTCTTCTCGCTTGTCGAGTTGATCCCCCACCTCCGCCGCCTGCGGCTCCGGGTCGATCGATCGGAAGTCGAAGAGGGCGAACATGTCAGCCTGTCGGGCGCGGCTACGTTCGTCCAGCTTCCCAAGCTGGAGGCGACGCTCGGCACGCTTCCGTCCGACAAGCCGGTCACGCTCGATTGCGCGCAGCTGTCGGGTCTCGACCACAGCTGCGCCGAACTGATCCGCGACTGGGTCGAACGGCGCAAGATGCAGGGCGGACAAACGACCTTGCTGGGCAGCGACCGGCGCCTGCGCGCGCTCGCCGCCTGATCAAAGGGCTCCTACGGGAGGAACGGGTGTGGGTCAGGCGTCAGATCTGGCCCACACTCGCCGGTCGGCTGGCCGTCAGTCGCCCACCAGCTTCATCAGCTTGCGTTCGATAGGGGCGAGTATGTTCGCGAGTTCGTCCCCGCGCTTCAGCACCGCCCCGGCTTCGGACACCAGCGCCCACAGGCCCTGGCGGCTCCGCAAGGCCGGGCGCTTTTCGATGCGATATTCGGGACGCTCCGCGGTGCGGCGAAAGGCCGAGAAGATCGCGGCATCGCGCTGGAAGTCCATCGCATAGTCGCGCCAGCGCCCCGCCGCGACCATGCGGCCGTAAAGGTCGAGGATGCGGGTCAGCTCCTCGCGGTCGAACCCGACTTGCAGCGGTGCCGCGCGCATGACGTGCGGCAAGGGCGTTACCGTTCCCATCAGGCCCGGTTCCGGCTCCCTTTGCGCCGCTGCGGCGCTTCGTCGTCATTGTCCACGGCCGCGGCATCGCGCTCGGCGATCAACGCGGCGAGCTGTTTCTGCAATTGCTCGAGCTGGCATTGCAACAGCTCGACTTTCTGCGTCGCGGGGTCGAAAGTTTCGCTGCACGGCGTGCCATAGGGGACGAACTCGCGGGCATATTCGGTCGCATCGACCAGCGTCGAGCGGGCCGGAATGCCGACCATCACCGCGCCTTCGGGGACGTCCTTCGTGACGACAGCATTGGCGCCGACGCGCGCGCGCTCGTTAACGGTCACCGGCCCGAGTATCTGGGCCCCCGAACCGACGATCACATCGTCGCACAGGGTCGGGTGGCGCTTGCCGCCGATGCCGTTGGCGGGGTCGGTGCCGCCGAGGGTGACGCCCTGATAGATCGAGACATTGTCGGCGATTTCCGCGGTTTCGCCGATCACGACGCCAAAGCCGTGATCGATGAACAGGTGGCGGCCGATCGTCGCGCCGGGATGGATATCGATTCCGGTCAGGAAACGCGCGAGGTGATTGATGAAGCGCGCGAGGAAGAACAGCCGCGCCTCGAAAAGCCAGTGGGCGATGCGGTGCATGCCGACCGCGAGCAGCCCCGGGTAGAGGAGAATTTCCCACCGCGACCGCGGTGCGGGGTCGCGCGCCTTGATCGAATCGAGATAGGCGACCAGGCTGTTGAACATCGCATTATCCCCTGCGATCCTGTTGTCGGCGCAAGATAGAGACGGCAGCGCATCATTTCCACCCCCGACGCGCCTTATTCGTTAACGAGCGAAGAGCCCCAGCCGGAACAGCAGCCACCCCTCGCTTCGCCAGCGTCGTTCGCCGCCGCGCGCAGCGATCGCGGCGGCCCAGCGATCGAGCAGAAGCAGCGCGCGCTGTCCGGCGAAAGCGGTGCGGGGCGGCGGGACGGCGTCGCGGGCATCGGCGAACAGTCGGCGCGCATCGTCCTCTTCCTTTTGCTGCGCCGCGCCCCAAAGCAGCCCCCAGCGCCGTCCCGAGACGGGATCGCCGCCCGACAGCCCGAAGAGCGCCGCTCCGAAGGCCGCCGCGGCCGATGCGCGCGCGTCGGCATCTTCGGCCAACAACAGAGCTTCGGCCGCATCGACGAGCGTGTCGAAACCGCCCTGCCCACTCCAGTTCGCCTGAAGGTCGGCAAGCAACGGCTCGCCCTTCGGCAGCGCCGCCGGGTCGGCGGCGAGCAGCGCCAGCATGTCGCGCCACCAGGCAAGCTTGATCTGACCGATCAGCGGCTCACTGGTATCGCGCAACAGCGCCGTCAGCCGCTCGGCAAGCGACCATAGCGCCGCCAGCGCGGGGCGGCGCTCCGGCCGGACCGCGACCAGAACGCGCGGGTCACGCAGGTCGGGATAGGGGGCTTCAGCTTCGCTTGTCATGCAACGACAGCGTTAGAACAGCGCCTATAAATAGAAAACCGTTCGCCCTGAGCTTGTCGAAAGGCCGTTCTTTCTCCGTGGTGGCAAGAACGGTGCTTCGACAAGCTCAGCACGAACGGAAATGGGGTGTAGCCCGCGATCTCAACCGCGATTGCACACCGCCTTCGCTGCCGCGATCACGCGCGGGGTGTCGACGAGCGCCGCCTTTTCGAGATTGGCCGCATAGGGAAGCGGCACATCCTCGTTGCACACGCGGGTGACGGGCGCGTCGAGATCGTCGAAACCCTGCTCCATCGCGACCATCGCGAGTTCGCTGGCGATCGAACAGGTCGGCCAGCCTTCCTCGACGATGACGAGGCGGTTCGTCTTCTTCAGGCTTGCCAGCACCGTGGCGGTGTCGAGCGGGCGCAGCGTGCGCAGGTCGATCACCTCGGCGTCGATGCCGTCCTCTGCCAGCGCGTCGGCGGCCTCGAGCGCGAGCCCGACGCCGATCGAATAGCTGACGAGCGTCACATCGTTGCCCTCGCGCATGATCCGCGCCTTGCCGATCGGCAGGACGAAATCATCGACCTCGGGCACGTCGAAACTGCGGCCGTAAAGCAGCTCGTTTTCCAGGAAGACCACCGGATCTTCGCTGCGGATCGCGGCCTTGAGCAGCCCCTTCGCATCGGCGGCGTCATAGGGCGAGATGACGATCAGGCCCGGCACGCTCGCATACCACGGCGCATAATTCTGGCTGTGCTGGGCGCCGACGCGGCTTGCCGCGCCGTTCGGACCGCGGAACACGATCGGACAGCGCATCTGGCCGCCCGACATGTAGTTGGTCTTCGCCGCCGAGTTGATGATGTGGTCGATCGCCTGCATCGCGAAGTTGAAGGTCATGAACTCGACGATGGGCTTCAGCCCCCCCATCGCCGCGCCGGTACCGAGCCCTGCAAAGCCATATTCGGTGATCGGCGTGTCGACGACGCGCTTGTCGCCGAATTCGTCGAGCAGGCCCTGCGTGACCTTGTACGCGCCCTGATACTCCGCGACCTCCTCGCCCATCACGAAGATACGGTCGTCGGCGCGCATTTCCTCGGCCATCGCGTCGCGCAGCGCCTCGCGCACGGTCAGGCGGTTCATCGCGGTGCCTTCGGGGATCGCCGGGTCCGACGCGCGTTCGGTCGGGGCGGGCTTTTGCGCCCTTTCTTCCGTTTGCCCTGTGCTAGTCGAAGGGCCGTCCTTTTCTTCCGGCGCCGCCGAAGAGGAGGACGGTGCTTCGACAGGCTCAGCACGAACGGAATTTGAGGAAGCATCCTCTCCCTCGCCCGCGATCGTCGCAATGACGGTGCCGACCTTCACATTGTCGGTGCCCTCGGCGACCAGGATCTGCCCGATCGTGCCTTCGTCGACGGCTTCGAATTCCATCGTCGCCTTGTCGGTTTCGATCTCGGCGAGGATATCGCCCGACTTGACCTCGTCGCCTTCCTTGACGAGCCACTTGGCGAGCGTACCCTCTTCCATCGTCGGCGACAGCGCCGGCATCTTCAGTTCGATCGCCATCTCAATATTGCTCCACCAGCACGTCGGTATAGAGTTCGCCAGATTCGGGCTCGGGCGCATTTTCGGCGAAGTCGGCCGATTCGTTCACGACGGCCCGGATTTCCTTGTCGATTCCCTTGATCTGCTCCTCGCTGACCCCCGCGTCGAGCATCAGCTTTTTCAGCCCCTCGATCGCATCGGACTTGTCGCGCACCGCCTGCACTTCCTCGCGGCTGCGATATTTGGCGGGGTCGGACATCGAGTGACCGCGATAGCGATAGGTCTTGAGCTCGAGCAGGATCGGGCCCTTGCCCGCACGCACCCATTCGAGCGCCGCCTCGGCCGCGCCGCGCACCGCGAGCACGTCCATGCCGTCGACCTGCATGCCGGGGATGCGGAAGCTCTCGCCGCGGCGATAAAGCTGGTCCTCGGCCGAAGAGCGATTGACGCTGGTGCCCATCGCATACTGGTTGTTCTCGATCACGAAGATGATCGGCAGCTTCCACAGCTCGGCCATGTTGAAGCTTTCATAGACCTGGCCCTGGTTCGCGGCGCCGTCGCCGAAATAGGCCATCGCCACGCCGCCGTCGCCGCGATATTTATGCGCGAAGGCAAGGCCGGTGCCGAGCGCGACCTGCGCGCCGACGATCCCGTGTCCGCCATAGAATTTATGCTCGACGCTGAACATGTGCATCGAGCCGCCCTTGCCCTTCGAGATGCCCGCCTGGCGGCCCGTCAGCTCGGCCATGATGACCTTGGGGTCGATGCCATAGGCGAGCATGTGGCCGTGGTCGCGATAGCCGGTGATCACGCTGTCCTTGTCGCCGTCGAGCGCCGATTGCAGGCCCACGGCAACGGCCTCCTGGCCGATATAGAGGTGGCAGAAACCACCGATCAGGCCGAGCCCGTAAAGCTGCCCCGCCTTTTCCTCGAAGCGTCGGATGAGCAGCATCTCGCGATAGAATTTCTCGAGCTCTTCCGGAGTCGCCTCATAAGGCGCGGGCTCGCGGGGGGTCTCGCGGTTCGATTTGGGAGCTGGGGTGGATGCAGGTTTTTTTGGCGCGGCGGTCTTGCGCGCGGGTGCTTTGGCCAAGGTGCTTTCCTTTGCGTTTAGCCGTTACGGCAAGGCCCCTATAGGACTGCCCTGCCCCGCTTGGCAACGCCCGC
>CAZSMB010000074.1:0-12270 GCA_964607625.1 uncultured Sphingopyxis sp.
GAGGTACCGAGCGCAAGCAGGACTGGGACGAGGCGGTCGCGACCATGACATATGGGGGCTCGCTGAAGTTCCGCATGAAGCGTTTGAACAACCGCCCGCGCCGCGTTGCGGTCACGGGCGGCTGCCCCCCTTTTTTGCCTAAAAGCTGATCCGCGCGCGCAGGCCGTAACTGCGTGCATCGTTGAGGAAACGGATGTTGAGCGACGATCCGACCAACGCCTTTTGCGAGACTTCCTCGTTGAGGAAATTGCTGGCCCAGGCCTCGATGCGGAAATTGTCGATCGTGTAGCCGATCCCGAGGTTGAGTGTCGCATAACCCTTTTGCCGGTCGGGGAAACCGGCTGCCAGCGCGCTCTGGCGCGTGCCGTCAAGGAAGACGATATCGTCCTCGTTGAACTGGCTCAGGAAATAGGACGAGCGGTAGTTCAGCAGCGCCTGCCAGTCGAGACGGCCAGGCCCAGCGTCGAACCATTGCGACAGCCGCGCACTGACGTTCATCTTCGACGCGAGCGGAAGGCGGTTGCCGACAAGGCTGACAAGCGGCGAATTGCCGCCTGCGTCGAAATCCTGGGCGCGCGCATCCGCCACGATTCCTCGCGTGATCTTGGTGTCGAGGTAGGCGGCATTGATATCGAGCCCGAAATTGCCCGGCAGCTTGATGCGCAGTTCGGCCTCGGCGCCGTAGATGCGCGACGCACCGATGTTGCGGTTGACCAGCGAATAACCGTTGCAGACCGGCGGGTTCTGCGTCTCGTCCAGATTGATACAGGTCAGATCCTGAAAGACCTGGTTCGTATAGTCGTAATAGAAGCCGGTCAGGTTGAAAATGGCGGAGCGGCCGAAAGCGTCGAAGCTGTTGCGGCTGCCGATTTCATATACGAGCAGTTTTTCAGGACTGAAAGTCTCGGGGATCGGCGACCCGTTGAAGCTGTCGTTGAAACCGCCCGATTTGTGCCCGGTCGAAACCTTTGCATAGAGCATATTGTCGTCGCTCAGATCATATTCGATCCCCAGCCGCCAATCGATGAAATCGAACTTCGAACTGCCGATCTGCTGGCCGGGGATCGTCAGGTTCGCATAGCTGAAGCCGCCATTGGTGTTCGACGGATTGATCGCGGGGCAATTGACGAACCCATTGTCGATGTCGGGCCGGTCGATGCAGGTCCCATTGGGATTGGTGCCGTCGGCGATCGAACCGATCTGGTCGATCAATGTGTCGCGCAGACCCGGCGTCTTTACCCCCTCGATCAGGAACTGCGCCATGCCCTGCGGCGTCGTGATATCGCTGACATCGAAATTGGGCCGGTCGAGCAGCGCCGGACGAAATCCTTCCGTTCCGACGCGGGTCGCGAAACAGCAATCGAAGTTCTCGCCGCCGAGCGTCAGCGCCCAGTTGCCGCCAATGCCATAACGCGACTTCTTTTCCTTGGTATAGCGGATGCCGGCGAGGAAGCGGAGCCGGTCGGCCACGTCATAGGTTCCGTCGGCGTAGAAGGCATAGCTTTCGCCGTTCACGTCGGGCATCACGAACTCGGTCGCCGAATAGCAGCAATAGCCGCGATCGGCGAGTGCGAGGTAGCCGACCGCCTGGTCTTCCTTGAAATAGAAGGCGCCGAGATTCCAGCGCAGGCTCTGGTCGTCATTGGCAAACAGCCGCGCTTCGTAAACCTGGCTTTTCGATTTCGTCTGCCAGAAATTGCCCGAGTAATTGTCATACTGGACCGCCGAAAGGTCACGGCCGGGATAGTCGATGCCGTCGCTCGATGCGTTGACCTGGTAAAAATCGACCGAGCGGTAGCTGCCGGTCAGTTCGGCGCCGAAGCTGCCGAAATCATAGTTGATCTTGCCCTGGATGCCCCATAGCTCGTTCTCCATGTCACCCTGCAACCCGCGGTAGACGACATGTTTGAGGTTGAGCTTGTCGGGCCGCAGGCCGCTGCCGACGACCGCGCTGAAGATATTGGCGCCCGGATAGCCGGTCCCTGTTTCCTTGCCGTAATCGCCGACGATCGAAATGCTGAGCCGGTCGTCCGGTTCCCAGAGCAGCGACAGGCGGCCGGCGTAATTTTCTTCGAGGCCGGCGGGCTTGAGCCCGCTCGCCGGCGCGCCGGTCGAGACATTTTTGAAGCCATAGTCGCGGTTGATATAATAGCCCGCCGCGCGCAGCGCGAAGGCCTCGCCTAGCGGAATATTGATCGCACCCTCGGCACCGTAGGACGAGCGGTTGGCAATCTCGGCCTGCGCATAGCCGCTAAACTCGCCCAGCCGCGGCTTGGCAGTGATGATGTTGAGCGTGCCGGCAAGCGCATTGCGCCCGTAGAGCGTGCCCTGCGGCCCCTTGTTCACTTCGACCCGCTCGAGGTCATAGAACATCAGGCCCAGCCCCCGCGGACGCGGGATATAAGTGCCGTTGAGGTGCGGTGCGGCTCCGGGATCGCCGAGTTCGGTGTTATTCGCCGAGCCGACGCCGCGGATGAAGATTTCGACATTGCCTTCCTGGTTCGCAATGCTGAGTCCCGGAACGGCGACCTGTAGCTGACGCAGCTCGCTGATGCCGTCCTGACGCAACTGATTGGCGCCCAGGGCCTGAACGACGCCTGAGACGTCCTGCATATTTTCCTCGCGGCGGTTCGCGGTGACGATGATCTCGTCGCGGTCGTCGCCAGCGCCTGTTCCGGCATCTTGCGCATGGGCGGGCAGCGCCGCGGTTGTCGAAAGCAGCACCAAGAGCGCGGTGCGCGTCAATTTGTCCCTGTTCATGTCATCCTCCCTTGAGTCAGTGTTATTTGCATTTCAGTACCGGTCCCGACGGCGAGACGATTCGCGCCGACGAAAGGACCAGATCGAGCGTTCCCGACGTGGCGAAGCTGAGCGGCGTCTCGACGCGCGTCATATCGACCCCTGCCTTCTCGAAGCAGCGGAGCGGGATCGCTATCCGCACCCATTTCCCGGTCTTCGCCGCCTCGGCAAACATTACCCGCAGCGGAAAGCCGCCCGCACATCGCGAGCCGCATCCCATGATCAGGCTCACGTCAGCCGACGGCGGCGCGTCGACCCTGAGCTCGAGTTCCAACGCGAGGTCGCCATTCGACTGGCGCGACAGATCCGCCGGCGTATCCTGAACGATCGCGGCAACAGCCGGGCCGGCGCCGGTCCAGCGAAGGCGAACCGAATCCTCCTGCGCGGCGCGATCGGCGCCGCGCATTTCGATCAGCTCGGGCCCGGGACTGGTAGAAAGCGCGCCGGGCGCCCCCAGCAAAAGCCGCCGCCCGCCCCCCGGCTTTCCGGCCGCGAACAGGACGCCGGGATCGGCGGCCACAACCCGGGCACGGGTTTCGGGCAAAAGCGCGAGATCGCCCTTGTCGGCGAAGGTCAAGCCGAAGCCATAAGCGAAAAGCGGATCGTAATCCGCATCGCCGACGTTGACTGCGGTCTGGTCGCTCGATCTTGGCCAGCTGTAGGGCAATTTCCCGCGAAAGTCGGACTTGCCGAAAAGCACGTCGGCGACGCCGCCTCCTTCGGAGCCGGGAAGCCAGGCCGCCACGAAGGCATCCGAAGCATTGAGGAACGGGTTCACCCACATCGCGCGCCCCGAAAGGAATACCGAAACCGTGGGTATGCCCGCGGCTTTCAACGAGCGCAGGAGTTCCAGATTCTTCGCATCGTCATAACCGACGTCCGGACGATCGCCTTGAAACTCGGCATAGGGGTCCTCGCCGAAGACGACGATCGCGACATCGGGCTTGCCACTATAGTGCCCGTCGGCCGACAGGGTGGCCGACCCTCCCGCAGCCTTCACCTCGGCGTCGATGCCTTCCCAGATCGATTGCGCATGCGGAAAATCGCTCCGCTTCGTTCCGGTGCCCTGCCAACTCAGCGTCCAGCCGCCCGTCTGCTTGGTGAGATTGTCTGCGCCGTCGCCGGCGACGAGAATGTTCGCACCCGGCTTTAACGGCAAAAGGCCGCCCGCATTTTTCAGGAGCACGAGGGACTCGCGAACCGCCTCGCGCGCCAGCGCCCGATGCTCCTTGCTCCCGAGCAATTCGAACCTTCCGCCATAGGGTCGCGCGGACGGCTTGCCGGCTTCGAACAGTCCGGCCCGGATCTTGACGCGCAGAATCCGGCGCACCGCGTCATCGAGCCGCGCGACGGGCAGCCTTCCATCACGCGCGTGAGCCACCGTCGTGCGATACAACGCCTTCCAGCTGTCCGGGGCCATATACATGTCGAGCCCCGCAATGGCGGCGTCCGCACAGTCGGTGGCCGTGCAACCCGCAACCTGTCCGTGGCCGTTCCAATCCCCGACAAGGAACCCGTCGAAGTCCCAGCGATCCTTCATGACGCCGGTCAGCAGCGAGCGGTTGCCGTGCATCTTGATCCCGTTCCAGCTCGAAAAGCTCACCATCACCGACTGGACACCGGCATCGAGCGCGGGGAGGTAAGGCGGGCTGAAGACATCGCGCAACTGCGCTTCGGGCATCTGCGCGTCGCCCTGATCCTTACCCCCGTGCGTTCCGCCATCGCCGAGGAAATGCTTGGCGGTGGCAATGATGTGTGGACCGCGAAGCCATTCCCTGTCGCCGACCTTGCCCTGCAGGCCTTCGATTAGCGGCGCAGCGTAGCTCGTCGCGATCTCCGGCGTTTCGCCGAAACCCTCGTAGGTGCGGCCCCAGCGATCGTCGCGCACGACCGCGAGCGTCGGGGCGAAGGTCCAGTCGAGCCCGGTGACGCGCATCTCGATCGCGGTCGCGGCGCCGATCCGGTGGATGAGATCGGGATTGCGGGCCGCGCCGAGCCCGATGTTGTGAGGAAACAGCGTGGCGCCGACGACATTGTTGTGGCCGTGGACCGCGTCGCTGCCCCATATCACGGGAATCCGGGGCAGCTTGCCGTTCGGCTTCATCGACGCGGCGTAAAAGGCGTCAGCCGCTGCCAGCCAGTCCTTTGCCGGGGCGTTATAGCGTCCGCCGGGATCGGAGTTGCCGCCGTTGAGCACCGAACCAAGGTGATAACGATAGACGTCGTCAGGGGTAACGCTGGCGATATCGGCCTGGATAATCTGACCGACCTTCTGTTCGAGCGACATGGCCGCGATCAGGGCGTCGATGCGCCGCTCGACCTCGGGGTCGGGAGCGAGCGTCGCAGCGCGCATGGGCCAATTACCAGGATTTGCCTCGGCGCTGGCCACGGAGCGGTCAACGGGCGCCGGCGTGGACGCGGACGCAATCGAATAGGAAGAAGCCATCGCCGCGAGCGACGTGACCCCAAGCACCATGACATCCACGCGCGGCAAGCTCATTCCCCTCCCCAATGCCATGTCAACGTTTACCGATTCTCGGTCAACGTTTACTGTCATGCATCGACACAAGTCAAGCGAGCCGCTAAGAGACAGGACATCGCGTGGTATCGGGCGAGCTTCAGCGGCCTGCATGATGACGGAGGGGCGGATTTCCAAGCGAGCCACGATTGTCGATATCGCACGCATTGCCGGCGTCACGCCCAAGACTGTTTCGCGCGCGCTCAACGACGCCCCCCATGTGAGCAAGGCGGTGCGTCAAAAGGTCAAGGAGGCGGCGGCACAGCTCGACTATCATCCCAATCTTGCCGCGCAGAGCCTGATCGCCCGCCGGTCCTTTCTGATCGGCCTCACCTATGAGCGGCCGAGCCCGAGCTATGTCGTAGAATTGCAGAACGGGGCGCTCGGGCGCCTTGAGGACGGGCGCTACCGCCTCGTCGTGCTTCCTTTCAATCATGTCGCGAGCCGGCCCGAGGAACTGGGGAAACTCCTGCTCCGCGCCGGGCTCGATGGCGTCCTGCTCGCGCCGCCGGCCTGCGACCAACCCACGCTGCTCGACATGCTCGAACGGCACAGGCTTCTCTACGCGCGAGTCACTCCCCACAGCGAACTCGACCGCGGGATCGTCGTCACGATGGACGAGGCGGCCGCGGGCCATGCGGTCGCGGCGCACCTCCTGTCGCTCGGGCATCGGCGCATCGGCATCATCCTCGGCGATCCGTCGCACGCGGCGAGCAGGGGGCGCATGGAAGGGTATCGGCGCGCGTTCGGGGACATGGGGATCGCCATCGACGACAATCTGATCGTCACCGGCGATTTCACCTACGACGTCGGCTACCGCGTGGCGCGAGCGCTTCTCGCCCACTCACCCCGTCCGACGGCGATTCTCGCGCAGAATGACGATATGGCGGTTGCCGCGATCGCGGCAGCCCGCGATCTGGGCCTCACCGTGCCCGGCGACCTTTCGGTGGCCGGATTCGACAATTCAGAGGTTTCGCGCACCGCCTGGCCGCCGCTGACGACCGTCAACCAGCCGGTACGACAAATGTCCTGGGACGCCGCCGACCGTTTGATTGCTGCGCTCGACGGGAAGAGCGAGGCCTCGGCGTTGCAGCCACGCGATCATGCCCATGAATTGCTCGTTCGGGCTTCAACCGCGGCGCCATCCGCTGTCCGCGACGACCGCTCACTGCGGGGGTAACGGCGGCTCGGCCAGTTCGATCAGTTCGCGCGCCTGGGCCGGGAACCACCGACCGGCAGGCGGCGCCCTGACGCCCCGCTCGGGATCGACCGCCCCGCCGCTTCCGCGAAGGCATTCTCCGTCGGATTCGCCCGGCACCTTGATCCAGAGAAAGGCATCGACATAGGGATGGCCGCTTTCCAGCGAAGGACGCCGTCCCAAACCCCGGCCGGGCGGATTGCACCAAACCTCGGCATCGCGATACTTGCCGGACGGCGGTTTCCAGGACCCCCGGCCGTTGCGACTTGTGTCGATCACCGCATGTTTCTGGCGTGCCGGGTCGCGCTTCAGCCCTGCTCGGACGAACAGACGATCATAGGCCTTGTCGGTCGTGTGCCAGGTTGCCTCGTCTTCGAAGGTCGCCGGGCTGTACTGGCTCGGGCAGTCGCGAGGATCGAGCCCGCCACGCGTGACGAGCGCGATGCAGTCGCTGACCCATCGCGCATAGGGAATGACGCGGTCGTCGCTCTCGAAATTCGAGACGTTGAGAAAGAAACCCGACACTCTGGCGACGTCCGCCCTCATCAGCCGGCTGGCGATCTCGCCGGGCGAGAGCCAACTGCTACCGGTTCCGTCGAGATAGATGCGAACCTCCGGCTGCTCCGAAAGAATTTCGACGGCGTCGCGCAATTCCTCATATCGGCGCGCCGCGGCGGCTTCGTCCTTTCCTTCAGGCCGGCAGCCTTCGATTTCACCGCCGAGCGTGCGGTGCCATGGAATGACACCAAGGCCGTCGGGTTCCAGGATCACGATCGCGGCGCGACCCCCGATCCCGCGTGCAAGTCCGAGGATCCATTCGTGGTAGGCATCACTGTCGATAGCGCCGCCAGCAGAATAAAGAGCGCAGTCGCGATAAGGGATATTATAAGCCACCAGAACCGGAAGGCGCCCATCGACCACGGCACGGTCGACGATGTCGCGAGCCTTCGCTTCCACAACGTCCGGCGATCCGTAAGCCAGCCACGATGCAGATGGAATTTTCGCGAGCCGGAGTGCGTCGTCTCTGGCCGGGCCCTCCAGCGTATTGGCCGCCTCTACGGTCGTGCTTCGGGAATCGACGAAGAGACCCGGCGTTTGGGCCGACACCGCAGTTGCACAAGCCAGAAACGACGTCAGCAACATCGCGATGATGGACCGGGTCATCGAACCTCCTCAAATACCTGGCGGTCGGCTCTGGTCCGGATTGCACCACAGCAGCGGCACGCAGATAGTTCCCCGCAGCCAGCCTGCGCAAGATGCATATGAAGCGGACACCTGCACGCCCCGCACAAGCGGCGCTGCTCCCAGAAAAGGTGAGGCAGATCCGTCAAACCTGCTTCGTCATCGGCAAGGCTCGACCGGGCGGGTGCTTCAATCAGCGAGTGCGGCCGCCGAGACAGCGGGCCCGCCGGCCCTAGCGGACGACGTCGGACACCTCGAAAAGCGTCGCGCCCGCCACCGCACGGGAAAAAGGTGCAAAATCGCCCCGCACCCCATGTTTCAGCGCCGACAGTGCAAGACCCGACCGCGCCGCGCCTTCCGGCCCGCTACCCTGCCAGATCGCATCGAGGACGCCTGCGGCGAACGCATCGCCCGTGCCCACGCGGTCCTTGATCGGTTCCATCCTGATTTCAGCGGTAGCCGCGAAAGAATCCCGCGCGTCCACCCTGGCCGCGATCCGGTGATCGGTCGCGCCGACGATGCGTCGTGCCGTAGATGCAACATATTGAACGGACGGATATTCATCCAGAAGCGCCAGCGCGGCAGCACGGCGCCGGGATTCGCCCTCGCCCGAAAACTCGCGCCCGAGAAGCACCGATGCATCGCGATGATTGCCGAACAGGACAGTTGCCTTGCCGACGATCCGGCGAAGGATCGCAGCCGGATCATCGTTCCATCTTTCCCACAGGCGGCCGCGCCAATTGCCGTCGAAGGAAATGCCGATACCCGCCGCATGGGCCGCCTGCACGGCCGCCAAGGCGGCCTCCGCCGATTGCGGGCCCAGTGCCGGCGTCACACCCGACAGATGCAGCCAGTCAGCACCGACCAGCAGGTCGTCCCAATTCCAGTCGCCTGGCGCCATTGTCGCAAAGGCAGAATCGGCGCGGTCGTACAGCACTTCTGCCGGTCGAAACGCTCCCCCCGGAATATGATAATAAAGGCCCATCCGTCCCTCGCGTCGCTCGACCCGGGTCGCATCGACGCCGTGTGCGCGGATCGCGTTGATCGCAGCATCGCCAATGGGGCCGCTGGGCAATGCGCTGATCATGCGCACCGCCAGGCCGTGAGATGCAAGCGCAACGGCGACATTGGCTTCGGCACCGCCAACAAAGGCATCGAAGCGTGGCGACTGGAGCGGCATTTCACCGTCCGGCACCGACACACGCATCACGATTTCGCCGAAGCAGGCGACGGTAAAGGGTTGTGCTGGCATCATTCCGTTCCGGTTTCGCCTATCGCAGTGCAGCCAATTGCGATCGCCGAACCGAAGGTCGCGGTTGCGGCCTCGCCAACCCGGATCGGATGAACGCCGGTTATGGCACCCGCCGACAGCCATTGACCCGGCTCGAGTGCGATACGTCCTCGAAGATGCAGGTCGATCAGGAAACGCACCGATCCCAGCGGTCCGTCGAGCACGTCGCATGCCCGCCCTCTGCCGACAGACGTTCCCGCGACCGTGGTTTCGACTTCGAGACGGTCGAAGTCGTCGCGGCCGAGCGGCGGGCCCAATAATATTCCGTTATTGATGCCCAAGTCGGCGATGATCGACCAGGGCGCATGATCATGGACGTCGGGTGCGGGTGAACTGGCCACCTCGAATCCGGCGCGGATCTCACCGATATAATCGAACAGGCGATCCGCGGACGGCATATGGCCGGGCACCGCGTCGATCTGCAGCATGACCTCGGCCTCGATGGCCCCCGCGCCGCAGGGAAAGACGCGTGCCTGCCCTTCCGATGCCACGATCCCGGTGCAGCGCAAAACCGGCCCGGCCAGGCGCTCGGCACCCAAGCTTTCTACCAGGGGCGCCGGGATACGGCCGACCTTCCAGCCCAGAACCGGCTTTCCCAGCGCTTCGCGCACCTGCTTCTGCACCCCATAGGCCTCATCGAGGGACGCCGGGAGCGGCTGCGGGAATGCCGGCAGCGCCGTTCCACGTCGGCGAGCATTTACAAGGGAAGCCGCCACATCGTCGGCGCGCGGTCGAACGGTCATCCGGGCGGGTGTCCCCTCGTCAGGCAAGCTTCGCGCTCAGCAGATAGCGCTCGCGGCTTTCGGCCGCCCGCCGACGCAACTCGTCGAGCGCACGTTCTTCGGTTTCGTCGAGCATCGATTCGAGCAGACGGTTGAAGTGCCGGCGCATTGCGAGCCGCGCGCCCGCCGCGTCTTGGCGGCGCAACGCTTCGACGACGTCGGCATGTTCGGCCTGGCGCGCGCTGCCGTCCTTGCGGCAGACGAGCGAATGGCTCTGTTTCACCTCGGGCAGCTCAAGACGCATCCGCCACAGCCGTTCGATGACGTGGATGATCGCCTTGTTGTTCGATGCCGCGGCAATCGTCATGTGAAATTCGCGATCGATCGCGCTGACGTCCTCTTCGCTCTTGCTATCGTCGGCCATCGCCTTGAGCAGTTCGTCGAGCTTCGTGAGCGTTTCGGCCGAGATAGTCGGCGCGGCGAGCGCCGCCGCCTCGGCTTCGAACAGCGAGCGTGCTTCGGTCAATTCGAAGGCACTGACCTTCGGCAAGATCGAATTATCATCGGGAAGCGGTGTCGCGACATAGGCGCCGGCACCCGTCCGGATATGAATCCACCCGGTTGCCTGGAGCGCAATCTCGGCTTCACGAATGGTCACGCGGCTGACCTCGAACTGTTCGGACAATTCGCGTTCGCCGGGCAGGCGGGTTCCGGGCGGATAGGTTCCGTCGTGGATGAGACTGCGGATCGTGTCGGCAATCTCTTCAAAAAGGCGGCGTTCGGCCATACTCAATCGTCTCCCCGCTCCAATGCCAGGAAGTCTATACAATCAGGTAGGACAAGTTTGAAGCCCATCACGCCCGCCGTTTCAGTTTTTCTCGCCGCATACGCGCGGGTCGGGGATTCGGTGGCCGCAAAGGAAGGCCAAGGCGCGCGCAGTCATCATTCGCTGGCTGTCCGCATCGAATTTGCCGTGACCGCCGCCGGGTACGATGAAGAGGTCGGCCGGAACCGCGAGTTCGTCAAGCCGCCGCTTGAGGTCGATCGACTGTCCAACCGGCACCACCGAGTCGGCATCGCCGTGGCCGATGAATATGGGTGGAATCTCACGGCGCAGCCAAGCGATCGGCGACATGCGGCGCGCCATCGCGTCGGCCCCATCCCCCTCCCCGATCCAGTTTGCAACCGTGGCGTGGGGCGCGCCCGAGGGGCCCTTCGTCGCTGTCAGATCGGTCGGACCATAGAAATCGACGATCGCCGCCGCGCGTTCGGCGCCGCGACATTCGGCAGGATCGATGGCATTTTCGTCAGGCAACAGCCCGGCCATCAAAGCCAGATGCGCGCCCGCTGACGTGCCCGAGACGACGATCCGGGCGCGGTCGAAGCCATAACGCTCGGCATTGGCGCTGATCCAATGCAGCGCGCAGCGCGCATCCTCGACCGCCGCCGGCGCCCGCGCCGCGCCGGCGAGGCGATATTCGACGGTAACCACCGAAAAGCCGGCAGCGATATAGGGGCGAAAGCCGGTCCAGCTTTCGGGGCGCGCGCCACGCGCCCAGCCGCCGCCATGAAAATGGATAAGGACCGGCCCCGGTCTTTCGCGAGCAGCCGAGTGAATATAAAGGTCTAGGTGCAGCGGCCTGCCGTCCGCCATTCGATAGACGGCGTCCTTGACGATTCGACCGGGTGCGATTTCACCGGTGGCCGACGCTCCCGGCGCCACGAGCGCCGCCATCGCGGCGATGCAGCAGAAGGCGAACCGGCGTGACAAGCTAGATCCGCGCCCGGATGCCGATGAAATATTTCGACCCGTAATAGTGATATTGGCGGCTGCTGCCATAGACGGGCATGTAGGTCGCCTTCGGTTCGTTGAAGATATTGATCGCCTCGAAGCGCAGCGACACGCCACGCATCAATGCCAGCGAAGCGCGAAAATCGAAGGTTTCGCTGGGCCCGACATAGCGCAGCTGGCTGTTGCCGCCGACGAAGTCCTGATAATATTTCGACCGGTAATTATAGATCGCCTGAAGCGATACGGGGCCAATTTCATAATAGGCCTGCGCCGAAAGGACGTGCTTCGAGTAACCCGACAGGCCGGCGGGTGCGATCAGCCCCGGCGATACCGTTTCGGTTTCGGGATCATAGACGTCGCCTAGGCGAACATCCTGATTCTCGAAATTGGAGTCGGCGTAGTTGTAACTGACCTTTGCACCCAGCCCGTCGAGCGGCTTGGGCAGGAAGCTGAAACGCGTCGCTGCGGTAAGTTCGAGACCGTAGATGCGCGACTTGTCGGGGCTGTTGCGGGTCTGAATAACCGGAACCGTCACGTCCTGGCCGTCGATGCTGAAGCTTTCGTCATACACTATCGGCTGGAAGCCACCCGTGAACTGTTTGTAATAGACGGTCGCCGACAACAGGCTGTCCTTGTTCGGATACCATTCTATCGCGGCATCGGCGTTCCACGACATCAGGGGTTTGAGGCGCGGGCTGCCGTTCGCTCGTGCGTTTTCGATCGCGTCCTGGACCGAGGTAAAGCTGCCGCCATCCTCGAGCGTGAAGG
>CAZSMB010000075.1:0-4349 GCA_964607625.1 uncultured Sphingopyxis sp.
GGATAATCCAATGGCGACGCTGATGCCCGGATCGGCCTTCAGGCTGCCGCGCGCGATTCCGACCTGGTTGCGCCTGCGTCCCCGACCGGCGCGCGACCTGGCGCCGCGGCTCCTGGTCGGCCTGCTTGCGGTGCTGCTCGTCTGGCAGGCGGTCCGGCTCCTCTGGACGGTGGTCGTCCCGCTGTCGCCGCTCGGCGCGTGGCAGCCGCAAACCGCGGTTATCGCCTCGCCCGCCGAGCGCCGGGCGCTCTTCGCGAGCTTCGATCCCTTCTTTCGCACGGGCAGCCAGGGCCCGGCCAGCGCGACGGTCACCGCGCTTGGGCTCACCCTCTTCGGCGTGAACATCAACGAGGCGACCGGCGGCGGGTCGGCGATCATCGCCGGCGAGGACGATGTCCAGAACAGCTACGCGATCGGCGATGAAATCGTCCCCGGGGTCCGCCTTTCCGGGGTGGCCTTCGACCATGTGACGCTCGACCGCGGCGGCGCGCAGGAGAGCTTGTTCCTCGACCAGAGCGGCGCCGCGCCGGTCGCCAATCCAGCACTTCCCGCACCGACACCGGAGCCCGGCGCCGCATCGCCCGGCGGACGCAGCGCCAATGGCGAAATGTCGCCGGAGGCGCTTCAGGCGGGCATCGGTTTCGCACCGCGTACCGAGGAGGGTCGCGTGACGGGCCTCCTCGTCCAGCCAAAGGGCGACGGCGCCGTCTTTCGCGCCGCGGGGCTGCGTCCCGGCGATGTCGTGCGCTCGGTGAACGGCCGGCCGATCGGCTCGGCGGGCGACGCGGCCGCGCTCGCGGGACAGCTCACCCCCGGCGCCCGCATCTCGCTGGAGGTCGAGCGCGGTGCCAATGTCGTCCCGGTCGCCATCTTCCTCTCGAAGCAATAGGTTTTCATGCGTCTCAGACTATCCCTGATGCTCGCCGCCGCGCTGGTTTCCGCCAGCCCCGCGCAGGCGCAATATACGCTCAACGTTCGCGATGCCGACATCCGTGCCTTCATCCAGGACGCGGCGCGGATCACCGGGCGAACCTTCGTCATCGATGGCCGGGTCAACGGCAAGGTGTCGGTCGTCACCGACCGGCCGCTGTCGCGCAGCGAATATTTCGAGATATTCCTTGCCACGCTGCGCTCGAACGGTCTCGTCGCGGTGCCGGGCCCCAACGGCAGCTACCGTGTCCAGCCGATCGACGGTGCCGCCTCGCAGCCCGGCCGTATCGGCAGCGACCGCGCCGCCCAGAACCAGTTCGTGACCGAGATTGTCCGCCTGAAGCATATTGATGCCGTCGCCGCGGTCGAAACGCTGCGCCCGCTTGTCAGTCCGCAAGGCTCGCTCACCGCGAACCGCAATGCGAACAGCCTCGTCGTCGCCGACTTCGCCGACAATATCCGCCGCATCCGGGCGCTCGCCTCGAGCATCGACCGCGATACCTCGACGAGCCAGATCGTGACGCTGAAGAACGCCGGTGCCCGCGAAATCGCGGCGGCCTTGCAGGCCCTCGTGCCGTCGGCGGGAGAGGGGGCGACGACGCCCGTCGCGATCGTTCCGATCGACAGCAGCAATGCGATCGCGCTGCGCGGCGACCAGGCGATGGTCGCGCGCTTCGTCGCGATGGCGAACGACCTCGACCAGCGCGCGGCGGGCGGCACCGAACTGCGCGTCTACTGGCTCGAGCACGCCAATGCCGAAACGCTGCTGCCGACGTTGCAGCAACTCGTCGGCGGGGGTAGCGACCCGGCGCCAAAGGCCGGACTGTCGCCGTCCACCTCGTCGTCCTCGCTGTCGAGCGGCGGGGCGCAGTCGACCCCGACCCCGACTCCCGCTCCCACAGCCAGCGCGACGACGACCAGCTCGACCGGCAGCATCGCGACGCGCGGCCCCGCGATCATCACCCGCTACGAAGGCGCCAATGCGATCATCGTTGCGGCGAACAGCGACGTGCAGCGCAAGCTCGGCGAATTGATCCGCCAGCTCGATACGCGGCGGCAACAGGTGCTGGTCGAGGCCATCGTCGTCGAGATCGGGGACGACGCGGCAAAGAAACTCGGGGTCCAGTTCCTGCTCGGCGGCAAGAATATTCCCTTCGCCGCGACGAGCTACAGCAACGCCTCGCCCAACATCCTGACCTTGGGCGGCGCCTATGGTGCGACCAAGCTGACCGAGGATAAGACGACCGTCGACGGCACGACCGTCGTCACCCAGACGTCGAGCGCGCTCGGCACCAGCCTTCAGGAAGCGGCCGCGGCGTCGCTGCTCTCCGCGACCGGAGGATTCGCCGGGTTCGCAGGCGATATCGGCAAGGACACGGTGTTCGGCGCGATCGTCAACGCGGTAAAGTCCGACACCACGTCGAACCTGCTCGCCACGCCGCACATCGTCACGCTCGACAATCAGGAAGCGAAATTCCTCGTCGGTCAGGAAGTGCCGATCACCACCGGCGAGGCGCTGTCGGACAATTTCGACAACGCCTTCCGCACCGTCCAGCGCGAAGAGGTCGGCATCAAGCTGGAGGTGACGCCGCAGGTCAACGCTGCGGGCGAGGTGAAGATGTTCATCCGCCAGGAAGTGTCGAGCGTTGCCGGGCCGGTCTCGTCGCGCAACAGCGATCTCATCCTCAACAAGCGCTCGTTCGAAACCGTGCTGACGGTCGACGATGGCGAGATGTTCGCGATCGGCGGGCTGCTCAACGACGACGAGCGCAAGACGATCGAGCGCATCCCCCTGCTCAGCGACATCCCGCTGATCGGCGAATTGTTCAAATCGCGCAGCCGCAGCCATTCGAAGACCAATTTGATGGTGTTCATTCGTCCGACGATCCTGCGCAGCCGCGAGGACAATGCCGCGCTGACCGCGCGCCGCTACGGCTATATCCGCAATTTCCAGCTCCAGCGGAATCCCGATCAGGAACCGGCGATCGACACGCTCGTCCGCGATTATCTGGGGACCGTTCCGCCAGCCCCCAGTGCAGCGACCGCGGCCGACGTCACCGTGACGCCGGCGACGCCCGAAGCCGTCGATATTCCGCCCTCGACGCCGCAAGGAGATCGGCCGTGACCGACGGCGGACCGGCCGACACGCCGTCCGCGGCGCCGGTGGATATCCCCTATGGCTTTGCCCGCACGCACGGCGTCGTCATCGCGCCCGCCGGCGACGGCGCCTGGCTCGCGACGCTGCGCGAGGATGCCGATCCGGCGGTGCTGATCGAGGTGAAGCGATATCTGTCCGCGCCTTTGCGCGTCGTGACCGCGAACCCCGCCGATTTCGACCGCCTGCTGTCCGATCACTATGCTGTCGACGCGACGAGCGCGATGGCGGGATCGCTCGAAGGCGGCGATATCGACATGATCGCCAGCGGATTGCCGAGCGCCGAGGATCTGCTCGACAGCGCCGACGATGCGCCGGCCATCCGCCTGATCAACGCGATCATCGCCGAAGCGGTACGCCAGGGGGTCAGCGACATCCATATCGAGCCCTACGAAAGCGGGCTGGTCGTGCGAATGCGGACCGATGGCGTGCTGCGCGAACATCTGCGCATGCCGCCCCACGTCGCGCCCGTCGTCGTGAGTCGCATCAAGGTGATGGCGCGGCTCGACATTGCCGAGCGCCGCGTGCCGCAGGACGGGCGCATCGCGCTGACCCTCGCGGGCAAAGCGGTCGACGTGCGCGTTTCGACCCTGCCGAGCCGCGCCGGCGAGCGGGTCGTGATGCGTATCCTCGACAAGGACACGGCGGGGATCGACTTCGACGTCCTCGGCCTCACCGGCGAGACCGACCGCATCCTGCGCGAAGCGCTTGCGGAGCCCAACGGCATCATCCTCGTCACCGGCCCCACGGGCTCGGGCAAGACGACGACGCTGTACGCCGCGCTGAAACAGCTCAACGACGGCCAGCGCAACATCCTGACCGTCGAGGATCCGGTCGAATATGCGGTCGACGGCGTCGGGCAGACGCAGGTCAATGCCAAGGTCGGGCTCGACTTCGCCGCCGGGCTGCGCGCGATCCTGCGCCAGGATCCCGACGTCGTGATGGTCGGCGAAATCCGCGACCGCGAGACCGCCGACATCGCGGTCCAGGCCTCGCTCACCGGCCACCTCGTGCTTTCGACCGTCCATACCAATGATGCGGTCGGTGCGATCACGCGACTCAAGGATTTGAAAGTAGAGCCTTTTCTTCTCGCCTCGACCCTCCGCGCGGTCATCGCGCAGCGGCTCGTGCGCAAACTTTGCGAAAATTGCCGCGAACCGATCCAGGCCGACAACAGCATCGCCGCGATGCTCGGTCTCGACATCGGTGCGGTGATCTGGAAACCGAAGGGCTGCGACCAGTGCAACCACAGCGGCTACAAGGG
>CAZSMB010000075.1:4449-12194 GCA_964607625.1 uncultured Sphingopyxis sp.
CGGTGATCTGGAAACCGAAGGGCTGCGACCAGTGCAACCACAGCGGCTACAAGGGCCGCATCGGCGTGTTCGAGGCGATCAAGATCGATGAAACGGTACGCCGCTACATCTACGCCGGCGGCGATGAGGCGATGATCGCCAAACATGCGTTCCTGAAAGCCCCGACGCTTGCGAGCTCGGCGCGCGCGATGGTCGCCAAGGGGCTGACCACCGCCGAGGAAGCGATCCGCGTCGCGCGGCGCGAGGATGTCGATGCCTGATTATCGCTATGTCGCGATCGATCCCAAGGGGCGCGAGCGGACCGGGCGGCTGACCGCCGCGAACGACGACGCCGCGCGCGCCGACCTCGTCCGGCGCAAATTCCACGTCGTCGCGGTCGAATCTGCCGGCGCACGCGAACCGCGCGGGCGGACGCTGTTCGGCTGGCGACGCACGCGGCTCAGCAGCAAGGATCTTGCGCTCTTCACGCGCCAGCTCGCGACGCTTGCCGAAGTCGCGCCGCTCGAAGAGGCGCTGCGCACGCTGACGCGCCAGAGCGAAGCCGAAACCGCGCGTCTGGTGATCGGCGACGTCCACGCGGGACTGCTCGAAGGGCGCCGGCTATCCGACGCGATGGCGCGGCAATCGCCCAGCTTCCCGCCGCTCTATCGCGCGATGGTGTCGGCGGGCGAGACGACGGGCAGCCTGACCGTTATCCTCGCGCGGCTCGCCGACCTGCTCGAACGCCAGGCCGAAGTGCGCGGCAAGTTGATCGCGGCGCTCGCCTATCCGATCGTGCTGACCTTCGTCGCGATCGGCGTGGTCGCGGCGCTGATGATCTTCGTCGTGCCCCGCGTCGTCGAGCAGTTCACCGACGTCGGCCAGCAATTGCCCTTCCTGACCCGCGCGGTGATCGCGATTTCGAGCTTCGCTGCGAACTGGTGGTGGCTGATCGCGATCCTGATCGCCGCCGCCGCCTTCGGCTGGGTCAGCGCGATTCGCCGCCCGGCCTTCAAGGCGCGCGTCGATGCGCGGCTGCTGCGGCTGCCGCTGCTCGGACGCCTGCTCCGCGATCTTTACGCCGCGCGCTTTGCGCGTACGCTGTCGACGATGGTGTCGAGCCGCCTGCCGCTGGTGGAAGGATTGCGGCTGACCGTGCCGACGATCCGTAACGCCGCGCTTGCGTCGGCAACCGCCAACCTGATCGATCAGGTGCGCGCCGGCGGCAGCCTGTCGTCGGGGCTGCGCGACGCCGGCATCTTTCCTCCGCTGCTCGTCTATATGACCGCGAGCGGCGAGAGCGCGGGGCGGCTCGAGCAGATGCTCGAACGCGCCGCCGATTATCTCGAACGCGAATTCGACCGCTTTACCGCCGCCTCGATGGCGCTGCTCGAACCGGTCATCATTGTCGTCATGGGGTCATGCGTGGCCCTTATCATTCTTTCCATCCTCTTGCCGATCCTCCAGTTGCAGAGTCTTGCAGGACTATAATAAATGTCGCTTATGCAGCTTTTCTTCCGCCTGATACTCGATCCGTCCCGCCCCGCCGCCTTGCGGCGCAAGCGCGACGAACGCGGCTTCACCCTGACCGAATTGATGGTCGTCATCTTCATCATCGGGCTGCTCGCAACCGTCGTGATGATCAACGTGCTGCCCAGCCAGGATCGCGCGATGGTTACCAAGGCAAAGGCCGACATCGCGACGCTCGAAAACGCGCTTGAACAATATCGGCTCGACAATCTGACCTATCCCGCGTCGACCGACGGGCTGAATGCGCTCATCACCGCGCCGCCGTCGCTGGCGCAGCCCGAACGCTATCGCCGCGGCGGCTATATCAAGAAACTGCCCGCCGATCCGTGGGGCCGCCCCTATAATTATCAGGCGCCGGGACCGAACGGGCAGGCGTTCGACATCTGGTCGCTCGGCGCCGACGGCGCGCCCGGCGGCAGCGACGAGAATGCGGATATTCATGGTGGAGACCGCTAGGGCGCCAGCGTCAGGGTCCTGCCGGACAAGGGCGAACGGCTTTACGCTGGTCGAGCTGATGGTCGTGCTCGCGATCCTTGGGCTTGCCGCGGCGGCGGTCGTGCTGACACTTCCCGGCGAGGAGCGCAGCGTGCGCAGCGAAGCCGACCGCCTCGCAGCGCGTCTCGCGGCGGCGCGCGATGTCGCGGTGATCGAAGGGCGCAGCGTCGCGGTGAACTTCGCGCCCTCGGGCTATGGCTTCGAACGGCGCGTGAACGGCGAATGGGAGCCGCTGCCCGGCCGTGCGTTCGAGCGGCGCAATTGGCCGCGCGACGTCCGCTTCGCTGCGGGTGGCGAGGGGGTTGCGCGCATCCTCTTCGATCGCGTCGGCACCAGCCCGACGCCGCAAGCCGTGATGCTGTCGGGCGGCGAGGCGCGCGAGGTCGTGCGGGTGTCGGCGACCGGGGAGGTCAGTCGTGACCGTTGATCCCCGCCGCGACGCCGGCTTCACCCTGCTCGAAATGCTGGTGGCATTGAGCATCATCAGCATCGCCGCGCTGACGCTCGTGCGACTGGACGCCTATGCCGTGCGGACCGCGGGCGACCTCGACGAAAGCACGATGGCGGGAATTGTCGCGCAAAATCGCGCGGTCGACCTGTGGAGCGATCCCGTGCCGCCGACAATCGGCAACAATGCGATCGCGGTGGCCAATGGTGGGCGGACCTGGCGTATCGAACAGCGCGTCGCGAAGACCGCCGATGACAGCCTGCTGCGCGTCGACCTGACCGTACGTCCCGAAAGCGGGCGGGGACAGGCGGTGCTTACGATCATCAGGCCATCGCGATGAGAGGCCTCCACATTCTTCCCCCAACGGACAAGGCGAGCGCGAACGGCTTCACCCTCGTCGAAATGCTTGTCGCGCTTTCGATCTTCGCCGCGATCGCCGCGATGGGCGTCGGCCTGCTCCGCAGCAGCATCGACACCCAGGACGCGGTGCAGGGACGGTTGCAGGCGATGGGCGGCGTCAACCGGCTGCGCGCCGTGATGGCGAACGATCTTGCGCAGGCGCTCCCGCGCGCGACGCGCGGACCTTCGGGCGAGGCGGTGCCGGCCTTCATCGGTACGTCGACCGGCTTTGCCTTCGTTCACGCCGGCGCGGGTGGGAGTGACGCCGGGCGCCCGGACATAGAACGCGTCGGCTATGCGATGATGGGGAACGAATGGCGCCGTGCGTCGCAGCCGATGCTCGACGGAATGGCGCTGGGCGCGGGCGATCGGCTTGTCGATGATATCGCCGCGGTGGCGGTGCGTTACCGCAGCATCGATGGGAGTTGGAGCGACACATGGGCGTCGGGCGCTGACGACCGGCTGCCGCGTGCCGTCGAGGTGCGCCTGACGCGCCGTGGTCGTGCACCGCTGACTATGCTGTTCCTGACCGCGCCGACTCCGCCACCACCGCCTGACAGCGAAGGGACGGTGCCATGACGCGTGGCGATGCACAGGAGCGCGGCGCCGCTTTGCTCAGCGTGCTGTTGCTCGTGTCGGTGATGGCGGTGATCGCCGCGACCGCGCTCGACCGGCTCACGCTCGCAACGCGCATAGCGGGCAGCGCCGCGATGGTCGATCAGGGGCGCGCCTACAGCTTCGCCGCCGAACAGATCGCGCTGCGCCGGGTCGGAGATCTGGTTTCTCGCGATCCGGCAAAACTGACGCTCGCAGGCAATTGGCTTGGACGTGATTTCGTCCTGCCACTGCCGGGAGGCCAGGGTCGGGCGCGGCTAACCGACGCAAATAACTGCTTCAATCTCAACAGCCTCGTCGTCGAGGCAGCACCGGGAAAGCTTAGCCAGCGGCCTGCGGCCGTCAGCCAGTTTACCGAGCTGATGGTGCTGCTTGGCCTGAACCGTGGCGAAGCCCAGGGAATCGCCGGTGCGGCCGCCGACTGGATCGACAGCGACAGCCGCGACGGCCCTTCGGGTGCCGAGGACGGCGCCTATCGAACGAACGACGGCAATTATCTTCCCGCCAACCGCAAGATGGCGGACATCAGCGAGTTGAAGGCCGTTCGCGGCATGACCCCCAAAATCTATGCGCGTCTAAAACCCTGGCTTTGCGTCTTGCCGGTTGCCGAGCCGGTGACGCTCAATGCAAACACGCTGCTGCCTGCGCAGGCCCCGCTGATCGCGATGCTGCTCCCCGGCAAGCTTGGTCTGGCCGACGCTCGCGCGGTGCTGGCGGGACGGCCTGCCGACGGCTATGGCAGCAGCGTAAGATTCTGGCAGTCCGGTCCGCTCGCGCGAATCGACCCGCCGGGCGGGGTCGACCGGCAGGTCGGGGTGACGAGCCGCTGGCTCGCCTTGAGGACGCAAGTGACGCTGGGGGATGGAGATTTGACCGCCAATTCGCTCATCGATGCCTGGGGCGGGGCGCCGGCCGCCGGAAGCGCGCCGCCCATCGTGGTACGCCGCGATTGGGGTGAGAGCGACTGACGTGACGCGAACCCTGTTGCTCTGGCTGCCTTCGTTGGCGGACCTCGAACATACCGATAGCGCCGACGTCGCCTGGCTGCGGGTCGATGACGGCGTCGTCGTCGATTCGGGCCAGGACGATGAGTGGATCGACATGTGGGAGCGGCCCGATGGGGACGAGACGCCCGACGAACGGCTGATCGCGCTCGCGCCGGCGGCCGATGTCCCGATACGCTGGCACCATTTTCCCGATGCCGCCCCGGCCCAGGCCGCCGCAGCCGCGCGCATCGCCGCGCTCAAGGACAGTCTTGGCGATCCCGCCGGCCTGCACATCGTCGCCGGCCAGCCTGCAACGGCAGGACAGGCGGTGCCGGTCGCGGTGACGACCCACGCGGCGATGGCGGCATGGACCGAGTGGCTCGCGGCACGCACGCTCGATCCCGCAGCGATCATGCCGGCGGCGGCGACGGTACCGCCGCCCGAGACCGATATGCTTTGGCTCGCCGATGTGGGGCGTGAGGCGATCGTGCGGAGCGACGAGCGCGCCTTCCTGTCCGATCCCAACCTCGACCCGCTGATTGCCGGCGCGCGGGACATCGCCCCGCTCGACCGCGAACGGATGCGCGAGGCACTGGTCCTGTCGCTGGCCGCACCACCGCTCGACCTGCTGTCCGGCGCGTGGAAGCCAAAGCGGCGCTGGGCCGTCGATCCCGCCTTGATCGCGCTCGGTAAAAAGCTGCTCATCGCGCTTGTCGTGGTCAGTGTGGCGATCCCGCTCGTTCATCTCTTTCGCCTGTCGGCGGATACCGCGCGGGCCGACCAGGCCGTGTTGACGATGGCCAAAAGCGTAGGGATCGCCGCCCCCGACGCCGAAGCTGCCGAGGCTGAAGTCGATCGCCGGCTGGCAGCGGCGGGCGGCGGGCCGCTCGCCTTTTCGGTGCCCGCCTCGGCGCTTTATGAGGCGATGCGCGACGCCGCGGGGGTCACGCTTAAGACGCTCTCGCACCGCACCGACGGGACGCTGACGACCACGCTTGCCGCGCCGCGGGTAGAGGATCTGAACAAGGTCCTGCTCGCGTTGCAGGCGCGCGGCTACCGGGTTACCGCGCAGCCTATGGCGGGGGCCGACGGCCAGCAGATGGCGAATATCACAGTCCGGGCGGTGCCATGATCGAACGCGTGCAAAGCTGGTGGGAAGGACTGTCGATACGCGAGCGCGTGCTCGTGAGTATCGCGGGGCTGCTCGCTCTCGGGGTCGTGGCGTGGGCGATCGGGCGTCCGGTCTATGCCGCTTTTGACGATCTCGACACGGAACACCGGGCCGCAGTCGATCGCGAAGGGCGCGTAGCGGCCAAGGTGACGTTGCTGTCGCGTCGCGCCCCGAAGCAGGCGGACGCCGCCTCCGATACGGTGGCGGTCGACCAGTTTCTTGCGCAGTCGGCGGGCGAGATAGGACTGACGCTCGACCGCAACGACGCGCGGGGATCGGATCAGGCCACGATTGCGATTGCGACGGCCAAGGCCCCGGTGCTTACCGACTGGCTCGCGGGGATAGAGGCGCAGGGTTTCGTCGTCGACCAGCTCACAATCACCCCTGCTGCGGACGGCACCGTCGGGATGACCGCCGAACTCAGGCGGGCCGGGCCATGATGCGCCCGCGCCGCTTCTGGCCCATCATGGCGATCTCGCTGGCGTTGCTGCTGATCCTTCTGACATTCCCGATGCGCCTTGCGCTTGGCCTCGCGGGCGCTGCTGACGCAGGCGTCGCGGCGCGTGAGGTGCGTGGGTCGATATGGTCCGGTGAACTCGCCGACGCCCGGCTCGGCGCGATCCCCTTGGGGACCGTGGAGGCGCATCTGTCGCCACTCGCCCTGCTCACCGGTCAAATCGAACTTGCCTTTTCGCGGAGCGCCGAACGTACAGGCGCGCTTGCCGGGCGGCTCCACGCCAGCAATCCTCGCGGCATCTCGCACGTCGATGGCGTGGCGACGCTCGCCGGCGGGCTGGGCGTGATCCCGGTCGACACGCTCCGCTTCGAGGACGCGACCCTCCGCTTCGACCGAGACGGCCGGTGTGCGGAGGCGAACGGGCGGATGCAGGTGATGGTTACCGCGCCCATCGCGGGGCTCGACCTGTCGCGCGGCCTGTCGGGATCGCTGAGCTGCGTTGGCGGGCGGGCGCAGGCCGCGCTTGCAAGCCAGTCGGGTATGGAACGCCTGACGTTCCTGTTCGACGGACGCGGTGCCTATCGGGCGAAATTCGCCATTCGCGTCGATGACGATCCGGCGATGGCCGCGGCTCTTGCCACCCTCGGCTTCCGATCGGGGCCCGGCGGCTTCCTGCTGACGACGACCGGCCATTTCTAGTGGTTCCTGGCGCCCTGCCCCTTGGCGTGGGCGCCTTGCTGGCGGCCTTTGTCGGATCGATTCTGGGCAGCTTCATCGCGACGCTGGTGTTGCGCTGGCCGGCCGGTCGGTCGGTCGGGGGGCGATCGCGGTGCGACAAATGCGGATGCGTGCTCGGCGCGCGCGATCTCGTTCCACTGGCGTCGGCCTTCGCCTTGCGGGGCCGGTGCCGCAACTGCGGTGCGCAGATCGACCCCTTTCACGGGCGCGTGGAACTTGCCGCGGCCTCGATCGGCGCTGCGGCGGTCGCGATAATGCCGGGGCCGGGCGGATGGCTCTGGGCGCTCTTCGGCTGGCTGCTGCTCCCGCTCGCGCTGCTCGACGCCCGTCACATGTGGCTGCCCGACCGGCTCAACGCCGCGCTGGCGATCGTCGGGCTCGTTATGGGCGGTGGGCTGCTGGGAACCAGCCTGTTCGATCGCTGGGTTGGCGCCCTTGCGGGCGGGTTGACGCTGGCGGCGGTCGCCTGGGCCTATCGCCGGATGCGCGAAAGCGAGGGGATGGGCGGCGGCGACCCAAAGCTTGTCGCGGCAATCGGCTGCTGGCTCGGCTGGCAGCCGCTGCCGCTGTTGCTGTTGCTGGCGAGTGTGGGCGGCATCCTGTGGGCGCTTGTCGCCAAACGGGAAGGGGACCGGCCGCTGGCGTCGCGGCGGGTCCCCTTCGGTGTGTTCGCCTGTGGCGCCGCGTTCGCCGCGGTGCCGCTGTGGCCGCTCGTCAGCGCTCGATGACGACCGTCACCGCGCGGCGGTTCTGGGCCCAGGCTTCCTCGTTCGAGCCGAGCGCGGCGGGGCGTTCCTTGCCATAGCTGATGACATTGATGCGCGACGGATCGATGCCGAGCGACGCGAGGTAATTTTTCGCGGCATTGGCGCGGCGTTCGCCGAGCGCGATATTATAGTCGCGCGTGCCGCGTTCGTCGGCATGACC
>CAZSMB010000076.1:0-12005 GCA_964607625.1 uncultured Sphingopyxis sp.
CTGACCGACGTGGGATGGCCGGCGATCGTGACCGAGCGTTTGACCGGCGGGTGCAAGGGGCCGCTCAGGCCCGGGCCCGCCAGCGGCGCAGGATCAGCGCCGCGCCGACAAGCTCGACGATGCCGACCAGAATGCCGGGGTTGGCGGGCAGCGGCAGGCCGAACAGCGCCGGTCCGGCGACGAGCAGGATCGCGGCGCCGAGTATCCAGAAAGCGACGTCGTCATAAAGGGTGCGAAAGATGAAATAGCGCCCTCCGACGATCGCCGCGAAGGCCGGGATGGCAAGGTCGGGCGCGCGAAACAGCAGGACCCAGGCGATCATCACCCCGACGAACAGCGGCACCGTCGCTTCGATCGCCAGCCGTTCGAGCGGCTTGCCGACGGTCGCCTTGGGCGCGCCGAAGGCGAGGCGCTCGATCAGGCTGCCGAGCGGATGGATCGCCATGCCGCCGACGAACAGCACCACGATCGCGGCGATCAAATCCTGGACCTGCCATATGATGCCGGCGGCGAGCCAGACGAGGCCCGACACCAGAACGCCGGGCGCTCCCCCGGCATAGGCGCGCGAAAGATCGCGTTGGGCGGCGGCGAGCGGCGTTGCGGTCATCGCGCCCGTGTAGCGTGCGGCCGCTGCCATCGGCAAGGCCGTCCGCTCGCACGTATCAATACATATGCTGCCCGCCGTTGATCGACATCGTCGATCCGGTCACGAAGCCGGCCTCGTCGCTGCACAGGAAGGCGACGCCGCGCGCGATTTCGCTTGCCTGGCCCAGACGGCCGACGGGGATTTTCGCGACGATCTTTTCGAGCACCGGGGCCGGCACGGCGGCCACCATGTCGGTGTCGATATAACCCGGCGCGATCGCGTTCACCGTCACGCCCTTTTTGGCGCCTTCCTGCGCCAGCGCCTTGGTAAAGCCGTGGATGCCCGACTTGGCGGCGGCATAGTTGACCTGGCCATATTGGCCCGCCTGGCCGTTGATCGACCCGATGTTGACGATCCGGCCCCAGCCGCGCTCGACCATCCCGCCGAAGGTCGCCTTGGCCATGTTGAAGCAGCCGCCCAGGTTGATCCGCATGACGTCGTTCCAGTCCTCGAAGCTCATGCGGGCGAGGGTGCCGTCGCGGGTGATGCCGGCGTTGTTGACGACGATATCGATCGGCCCGACCTCTTCGGCGATGCGTGCGCAACCGTCGAGGCACGCCTGATGATCGCCGACGTCCCATTTATAGGCCTGGATTCCGGTGCGTTCGGTAAAGGCGCGTGCCTTTTCGTCGTTGCCGGCATAGTTGGCGACGACGGTCACACCCTGATCCCGGAGCGCGAGGCTGATCGCCTCCCCGATGCCGCGGCTGCCGCCGGTGACGATTGCGATGCGTGCCATGAAAACTCTCCCACAAGGCTGGTTGCCCCACACCTAGGGTCATGGGCGGTGCGTCGCAAGTTGACCGTTACGTCAATCGCAAAGCTATTCAGAAGTCTAGGCCCGGCGAGTCGCCACGCCGGAAAAATCGCCGACCGCGAGGTCCGCCTTGCGGATCGTCAGGACCATGGAGTCGCCTTCGCCGACCAGGCGGCTCATCAGGCCGCTGGTGGGCAATTCGATCAGCACCGCCTCCAGCTCGGGATCGAAGCCGGAGAGGGAGCGCGACGGCGCGCCGCCGATCGTCGCAACCTCCCGTGCGGCCATATCCTGCCACAGCGGCTCCAGCCATGCGCGCGCCGGACCCGACAGCCGGTCGGGGCCGGCGGCGAAGGCATGCTTGGCATGGTCGAACAGCAAGGCGCGATACTCGTGCACCCACAGCGGCGCGCGCGGGTCGTGGCGTGTCATCGGGAGGGTCAGTGTCTCGATCCGGTCCTCGCCGGTTTCGGGATCGGCGACGCACGCGACATGGGCCCAGCGCAGCGCGTGGAGTGCCGCCATCACCGCGGTCGCATCGCTGGCGGTGAAGTCGTGCCCCTCGGCCGCGCTTTCGCGGATGATTGCGATGATCTCGGCCGCGCCCGCGGCAGCATCGCGATTCGCCTCTGCGGCATCGGCCAGCGCCGCGACATGTTCGTCATTGGCATCGCCCGGGGCCGTCGCGGCGGCCTGGAGCCGCATCAGCCGGCGTTCGAGAACCGCGGCGAGCATCCGCATACTGTCCCAGTCGAACGGGTGAAACGCAGGGTCGGCGATGTCGTATTCGGTGTCGTCGCCGGTCGGATCGCCGGAGGCGACGGGTGTATCGTCGCCGGGCTCGGCCGCGACGATATCGACCGGCCATTCGGGAAAGGCCCGCACCGCCAGCGTCGCCAGATCGCCAAAGCGCAGGCCGCCGTGCGGCCCGAACAGCGCATTCCCCGCGTCGTGGGGTATCGGATGCGGCGGCCCCTCTTCGGCGAGGTGCAGCACCCGTCCCGCCCCGGTTTCCGGATGCGCGAAAACGGCGAGCGAGCCGGTGCGGGGCCCGAGCCCCTCCCACAAGAGCGGCGGCAGGTCGGCGCAGGCGATCTGGGCAAGGAAATCGCCCTCGGCGCCGTCGATACGCGGCCAGTCCATATCGGCGGGCAGACGCGGTCGGCCGCCGAGGCGGCTGCGCGTCAGGATCGCGTCGCGCGGCGGGATTTGCGGGACAAGCCGGACCTGCACGCTGTCGGCCCGATGGGCGCCGTCGTCGAGCCCCGAACGATCCTCGACCGCGCGATCCTCGACCGCGCGGGCCTCGGCTTCGAGTGCGGCTTCGAGCGTCGGTTGCGGGTCGACGGGCCCCGCGGGCGGCGGTCCGTCGGCGGCGGCGGATTCATCGGATTCGGCGGGTTTGGGTGCTTCCTCGGGTTCGGGGGCCGCGACGGGCGAGGTTTCGCCGCGGATGCGGGCAAGGCGCGCCGGGGTGATCTCGACCTCGGGCTCGACCTCGTGCGTTCTGCGGGGCAGCGCCGGCAGGCGGCGCTCGCGGGGGGGCTTCGGCGATCGGGACACCGGCGGCACGGTTTCGGCCGGGGCGCGCCGCATCCGCCAGACGACGAACACGGCGAGCAGGAACAGCGCCGTGACGCCTGCCAGCGTGAGCGCGGCCGACTGCAACTGGTTCATCGGGCGACCTCCAGACCGGGCACCGAGTCGAATTCGGTGCCATCCCGGCGCCATTGTGGAAGCGAGAAGTTAAGAAGCCGGTAAGCGAAGGAGGGTCAGATCCAGCCGGCGAGTTCGCGCCGGACGAGCGTGGTCAGCATCGCCATCCCCGGCGCGCTGTCGTTGAGGCACGGGAGATAGGCGAAGTCGCGGCCGCCCGCGCCCGTGAACTGGTCCCTGCCGCGAATGGCCAGCTCTTCGAGCGTTTCGAGGCAATCCGCCGAAAATCCGGGGGCGAAGATCGCGATACTCCTGCCTTCGGCGCCCAGCCGTTCGAGCACCGCGTCGGTCGCGGGTTCGAGCCATTTGGCGCGGCCGAAGCGCGACTGAAAGGCGACCTCGACCGGGCGGCCCAGCGCATCGGACAAGAGCCGCGCACTCTTGCGGCACTGGCAATGATAGGGGTCGCCGAGGTGCAGCGTACGCTCGGGCATGCCGTGAAAGCTCGCAAGCAGGACGTCGGGCGCGAAATCGAGCGTCGCGAGCCCCTGTTCGACCGATGTTTGCAGCGCCGCGACATAGGCGGGATCGTCGGCATAGGGCGGCAGCACGCGCAGGCTGGGCTGCCAGCGCAACGTCCTGAGGTGGGCGCCGACCGCATCGACGACGGTCGCGGTCGTCGCGGCACAATATTGCGGATAGAGCGGGGCAACCAGGATGCGGCGGCACCCGTCGGCGACGAGCGCGTCGATCGCGGGCCCGATCGCGGGATTGCCGTAGCGCATCGCGAAGGCGACGCGCACCGTGTCGCCGAGCCCGGCTTGCAGCGCGTCGGCCTGCGCGCGCGTGACCGCGGCAAGCGGCGAACCCCGATCGGTCCACACCTGTTCATACGCGTGCGCGGACTTTTTCGGGCGCGTGGTCAGGATGACGCCGCGCAGGATCGGTTGCCAGAGCAGCGGCGGGATCTCTACGACGCGGCGATCGGACAGGAACTCGGCGAGGTAGCGACGAACCGGTCCGGTTTCGGGCGCGTCGGGGGTGCCGAGGTTGACGAGCAGGACGCCGACGCGCGAGGCAGGAACCGGGGGATGGTCGGGGGGAGGAATCATAGCGGATGCGCCGATAGCGGCAGGCGCCGGATGCGGCGTCCGGTCGCGGCGAACATCGCATTGGCGATCGCGGGGGCGACGACGGGGACGCCGATTTCGCCGAGCCCGCCGGGATCGCGATCGCTTTCGACGAATTCGACGACGATCGCGGGGCTTTGCGAGAGTTTGGGCAGGCGGAGCTGGTGGAGTTTGCGCGCGGTCGCGACGCCGCCTTCATAGTTTGTGGTCGCCCCGACCGCGGCGGCGAGTCCGAAGATCAGGCCGCCTTCGACCTGTTGCCGCGCGATCGCCGGATTGACCAGCCGTCCGGCGTCGACGACCGCGACGAGCTGTTCGACCTGTAGCCCCCCGTCGCCTTGGCGGGCGGTCGCCATCAGCGCGATATGGCTGCCGCGCATCGAGTGGCAGGCCAGGCCCTGCGCGCTGCCGGCGAGGCCGCCCTCCCACCCGCCGAGCGTCGTCGCGGTGAGCAGGCAGCGCGCGAGCAGCGGTGCGTCGCCCAGCATCGCCATGCGATAGGACAGGGGGTCCGATCCCGCGCTCGCCGCAAGCTCGTCGACGAAACATTCGGTGAAAAAGGCGGTGTAGCTGTCCGCATTGCCGCGCCAGCGCGCGGTCGGCAGTCCGATGTCGGCGGGGCAATGGTCGACGGCATAATGCGGGATGGCGTAGGGCGCCGCCGCGCCTTCGACCGCCGCGGCATCGGGGCGACCCACCGCATCGCGCTGCGCGACGTCGGCCGGCGTATCGTCGAACAGCCGCGCCCGAACTTCGTGATTGGTCGCGGGAACCGCGATGCGGCTGACGAGCGCGTCGATCCCCCCGGCGCTGTTCAGCGTCGCGACCATCCTGGCCCGCGCCGGCGCGCGCGGCGCCACACGCATGATTTCTTCGGCGCGCGACCAGGCCAGATGGACGGGGCGCTTGATCTGGCGCGCGATGATCGCCGCCTGCACCGCAACGCTATGATCGAGGCATGCGTCGAACGAGCCGCCCGCCATCATCGGAAACAGCGTCACCGCATTTTCGGCCAGTCCCGTCGCGCGGGCGATCGCGGCCCGGCATTGCGCGGGCGCCTGTGTCGCGACCCAGACGCGCAGCCGCTCGCCGTCGACGGCCGCGGTCGCGGTGCGGGTCTCGATCGACGCGTGCAGGGCCGGCGCGACGAGATATTCGGCGTCGATCCGGCGACGGTCCGCCATCGCTTCGTCGACATCGCCCTTTTTGGCGATCCGCCATCCATCGGCGACCAGCGCCCGGACCAGCGCGGCGTCGATCCGGTCGCTCGAAACCGGCGTTCCCGTGGTTTCGAACACCGGCGCGAAGCGGTCGAGCGCACGGTTCGCCGCCCACCAGTTGCGCGCGACCGCGGCGACCCAGCGATCGTGCTCGACCACATAGAGCATGTCGGGCGAAGCGAGCCCGGCCTTCCGGTCGATGCTCTTGAGCCGGGTCGCGCCGACCGGCCCCTGGCGAATCGCGGCATAGACCATGTCGGGCAGGCGGATGTCGCCCGCGAAGTTCGCCGACCCGTCGACCTTGGCGGGCAGGTCGAGGCGGGTCAGTTCCTTGCCGTAGAGCGGGTCGGTGCTCGTCGCGCGATAGACCGGCTGGGCCGGCGGTTCGAGCGTCGCGGCGCCCGCCGCGAGTTCGCCGAAGCGCAATTTCCTGTCCTGATGGATGACGAAGCCGTCCTGCGTATCGCAATCCTGCCAGTCGGCGTCCCAGCGCCGCGCCGCCTCCATCATCAACAGCGCGCGCGCCTGGGCCGCGGCATCGCGGCACGGCCCTTCGAACATGCGCACCGACGAGCTGTTCGCGGTCAGCATTACCGCATGGCGCACCGCCCATTCGCGGCGCGCCCAGCCGCGCACGTCGGCGACGAAATCGGGGACGCCGCTGCGCGGCATGAAGGCGCCGCTATCCTCGTCGACGACCAGCGTATTCGCATAGAGCGGGCTGATCGGCGCGGTCTCGACCGCGATCGTGCGCCAGTCCGCGCCGAGTTCGTCGGCGATGATCTGGGGCAGGAGCGTCGTGACCCCCTGGCCCATTTCGCACTGCGGGACGATCGTGCTGACATGCCCGTCCTCGCCGATTTTCAGGAAGGCGTTGAAGATATGTTCGTTTTCGGACGCGGTCAGATTGGGGCGATAGTCGCGCGGCCAGACGCTCCATGCGATCGCCAGGCCGCCGGCCGCGGTCGCGCCGACCAGCAGCGATCGGCGCGTGACGCGCGGCGCCCGCCGCGCCCTTGTCCCCACCGTGTCGCGAATGCCCGCCATCGCGCTCGCTGATAGTCGGGGCGCGGGGGCGAGGCAAAGGCTTTTGGTGTGAGTTCCTCCCTGTCGCAAAGCGATGGGGAGGGGGACCGCCGCGAAGCGGTGGTGGAGGGGCGAGGACGAAACGAGCGCTGCGCGCTCGGCCCCTCCGTCAGCGCAGCAGGCCCAGCCGCGGAATCTCGACCTTGGGGCAGCGGTCCATGATGACGGCCAGTCCCGCGTCGCCGGCGCGCTGCGCGGCGGCCTCGTTGACGACGCCGATCTGCATCCACACCGCCTTGGCACCGTGGACGATCGCGTCGTCGACGGCCGCCCCCGCGTCGTCGCTGTTGCGGAAAATATCGACGATCTCCGCCGCGGGTTCGACATCGGCGAGCGTCGCGACGACCGGGGCGCCGTGGATGGTCTTGCCGGCGTGGCCGGGGTTCACCGCGATCACGTCATGGCCCTGCGACACCAGAAAGGCGAGGACGCCGTTCGACGGGCGCGCCGGGTTCGGCGACGCGCCGACCACCGCGATGCGGCGCGGCTCGCCGAGCAGCCTGCGGATTTCATCCTCGTCGTTGATCGCCATTCATCCTGCCTTCCGTGCCTCGATCCAGTCGGCGACCTTCGCCGCCACGGCGTGGAACGGCTCGCCCGCGGGATCGGTTCCGGCGGCCGGCGGGACCCCGCCGTCGCTCGCGAGGCGAAGCCCCATCGCGAGCGGCACCCGGCCCAGGAAGTCGATCCCCATTTCGCCCGCCGCCGCTTCGGCGCCGCCGCGCCCGAACGGGTCGCTGATCTCGCCGCAATGCGGACAGGCATAGCCCGCCATATTCTCGACAAGGCCGATCACCGGCACCTCGGCCTGTTCGAACAGGCTGATCGCGCGTGCGGCGTCGATCAACGCCAGGTCCTGCGGCGTCGATACGATGACCGCGCCCGCGGGCTTGTGGCGCTGGATCATCGTCAGCTGGACGTCGCCGGTGCCGGGGGGCAGGTCGACGACGAGCGTATCGACCTCGCCCCAGCGCGCATCGACGAGCTGTTCGAGCGCCTTGCCTGCCATCGGGCCGCGCCACGCGATCGCCTGGCCGGGCGCGGCGATCTGGCCGGTCGAGAGCATCGGCACGCCATAGGCGTTGGGCACGGGGACCAGCTTGGATCCCTGCGCCTCCGGCTTGACGCCTTCACTGTCCATCAGCTTGGGGAGCGAGGGGCCATAGATGTCGGCATCGACCAGCCCGACCTTCACCCCGCGCCGCCGGAGCGCGACCGCGAGGTTCGCCGCAAGCGTCGATTTGCCGACGCCGCCCTTGCCGCTGCCCACCGCGATGATCGTCAGCGCCTTTTTCTCGGCGGTCATCGCGACGCGGACCGAGGTCACGCCGTCCTGGCCAAGCAACGCCTCGCGCAGCCTGGTCTCCAGCGGCGCGCGGTCGGCCTCGGCGAGGCCGGTGACGTCGAGCACGATCGCGAGCGTGCCGGCATCGTCCAGAAAACGCAGGCCGGAGGTGCGGTCGCCGCTCAGATCGGCGGCGATAGCAGCGAGGGGAGCGGTATCGGTCATGCGGGGCAGATAGGCGCGCCGCGGACGATTGCCAGCGATTTTCGCGCGACCCCCCTGTTAATCGCGCCCGCCGCCCCTATAAATGCACCCATGAAGAGCAATGATAATGGCACGGTGGGGCGCCGCATCCCGAACGGGCTGCGGCAATTTTTCGGTTCGATCGCCGTGATGGCGAACAGCCCCTGGGGGAATGGCCCCAAGGACGGCGGCGACGATGGCAAGCGCGGCCCGCGCAATCCGTGGGTGACGCCCGATCCCGCCGACGGCGGGCGCGGCCGTCCGCGCGGCCCCTCGGCGCTCGACGAATTGCTGCGCAAGGGGCGCGGCAGCTTTGGCGGCGGCGGTTCGGGCGGCGGCGGCGGCATGAACCTGCCCGAATCGGCCAAGCTGTGGAAATGGGGGGTGATCCTCCTCGTCCTGATCTGGGCGATGTTTTCGATGGTCCACGTCATCCCGCCCGAAAAGGAAGGCGTCGTCACCCGGCTCGGCAGCTATGTCCGCACCGTCGGCCCCGGCGTCAAATGGACATGGCCCGCGCCGATTGAACAGATGCGGACCGAAGACGTCCGCGCGATCCGCACGATGCAGGTCGGGTCGCCGACCGCGACCGACGAGAATTTCGTGCTGACGCGCGACCAGAGCATCGTCGACCTGGCGTATGAAGTGCGCTGGTCGGTACGCGACCCCGAATTGTTCATCTTTCAGCTTGCCGACCCCGAAGGGACGATCCGCGAGGTCGCCGAAAGCGCGATGCGCGCGACGGTCGCCAATTTCGACCTGGTCCAGGCGATCGGTCCCGGCCGCGTCGATATCGAGGCCGACGTCCAGCGGCGCATGCAGGTTCTGCTCGACCAGTATCGATCGGGCGTGACGATCCAGGGGATCGCGATCCGCCAGGCCGACCCGCCGAAGCAGGTCGACGAGGCGTTCAAGGAAGTGACCGCCGCGCGGCAGGACGCCGACGCGGCGATCAACCGCGCGCGCGCCTATGAGCGCCAGCTTCTCGAACGGGCGCGCGGCGACACCGCGCAGTTCGACCAGATCTATGAACAATATAAGCTGGCGCCCGAAGTCACGCGGCGGCGGCTCTATTACGAAACGATGGAGAGTGTGTTGTCGAACGTCGACAAGACGATCGTCGAAGCGCGCGGGGTGACCCCCTATCTGCCGTTGCCGGAGGTGCGCAAGCGCGCCGTCGCGGCCCCGGACGATGTCGCGAAGGGAGGCCAGTGATGTTCGAAGCACTGACCCGCCACCCGATGCGCCTGCTCGTCGCGGTCATCGCGCTGCTCGTCATCCTGTCGCAGACGCTGGCGATCGTCCCCGAGGACAAGCAGGCGCTCGTCCTGCGCTTCGGCGAGATCGAGCGCACCAAGAATGTCTATCGCAAGGGCGAGCAATTCGGCCGCTCGGGCGCCGGGCTGCTCGTGCGCGTGCCGTTCGTCGACGGCGTCCAGTTCATCGACAAGCGCGTCCTGGGCGTGAACATGGAGCGCCAGCAAGTACTCTCGACCGACCAGCAGCGGTTGCAGGTGGACGCCTTTGCGCGTTTCCGCATCACCAATCCGGTGCGGATGTACACCGCGATCCGGACCGAGACCCGTCTCGAACAGCAGCTCGCAACGATCCTGGGTTCGTCGCTGCGCAACGAGCTTGGCAAGCGGACCTTCGCGACGCTGCTCTCGCCCGAGCGCGGCGCGGTGATGGACAATATCCAGGTGTCGCTCAACCGCGAGGCGCAGAAATATGGCGCCGAGGTCATCGACGTGCGGATCAAGCGCGCCGACCTGCCCGAGGGTGCGACCCTGCTCGCGGCCTATAACCGCATGCGTTCCGCGCGCGAGCAGGAAGCGACCGCGATCCGCGCCGAAGGCGACAAGGATGCACAGATCATCCGCGGCAACGCCGACGGCGAGGCCGCACGCATCTATGCGGCAAGCTATGGCAAGGATCCGAATTTCTATGATTTCTATCGTGCCATGCAGAGTTATCGCCAGACATTCCTGGGTGAAGGGAACCGCGGCGACACATCGGTCATATTGTCGCCGGACAATGAATATCTGAAACGGTTCAGCGGCGATTGACGGCGAAGCGCGGCGAATGAACAGGGGCTGGCCGGTCCGTTCATGTTCAAACGCCGTTAAGCCGCCGGGGGGCAGACAGCCCCCGCCGGGGACGCCGGGACCAAATAGACGAAGAGGAATTGCAATCGTGCGTTATGTATATGGCATCACTTCGGCCCTGCTGGTGGGCGGCACCGCGCTGGCGCTGGTCACCCAGTCGCCCGTCGGCGCCCAGGTGGCGCAGAACGAGCGCAGCGAGATCGCCAAGGTCGTCCCGCGATCGGGAGCCCCCGAAAGCTTCGCCGACCTCGTCGACCAGCTCCAGCCCGCGGTGGTCAACATCTCGACCAAGCAGGAAGTGACGCTGGGCGTCCGGCTCAACCCCTTTGCAGGAACGCGGGAACCGATCACGCAGGAACAGCAGGGCGGCGGGTCGGGCTTCCTGATCTCCGACGACGGCTATATCGTCACAAACAACCACGTCATCACCGGCGGCCCGCGCGGCGAACAGGTGAACGAGGTCACGGTGACGCTGACCAATCAGAAGGAATATCGCGCGAAGATCGTCGGCCGCGACGCCACGTCCGACCTCGCGCTGCTCAAGATCGACGCGACCGGCCTGCCGTTCGTGAAGTTCGGCGACAGCAACAAGGCGCGCGTCGGCGACTGGGTGGTGGCAATCGGCAACCCGCTCGGGCTCGGATCGACGGTGACCGCGGGGATTATCTCGGCGGTTCAGCGCAACATCGGCAGCGGCCCCTATGACCGCTATATCCAGACCGATACCGCGATCAACCGCGGCAATTCGGGCGGTCCGCTGTTCGACCTCGAAGGCAATGTCGTCGGCATCACCAACATGCTGATCTCGCCCGTCGGAGCGAACATCGGCGTCAACTTCGCGATCCCCGCCGACGCGGCGATCCCGGTGATCAATGCGCTGAAGGCGGGCGAACGTCCGCAGCGCGGCTATCTGGGGATCGGTATCGCGCCGATGACCGAGGATTATGCCGCGGCGCTGGGCCTGCCCAAGGATCGCGGCGAAATCGTCCAGCGCGTCGAGGACGGCGAGGCCGCGGCGAAGGCCGGGCTGAAGCGTGGCGACGTCGTGACCAAGGTCAACGGCAAGGACGTCACGCCCCAGCAGACGCTGTCGTACCTGGTCGCCAATGTGAAGCCGGGCACGCGCATCCCGATCGAGATCATCCGCGACGGCAAGCCGATGACGCTGAACGCCGTCGTCGGAACGCGCCCGCCCGAGGAAGAGCTCGCCGGATCGAGCTTCGACCCCGAAGAAGAGCAGACGATGCCCGACGATCCGAAGGGCAGCGCCGACCAGGCGATCCAGGAACAGCTCGGCATGGCGGTGCAGACGCTGACCCCCGATATCGCCGCCAGCATTGGCGTCGAGCGCACCACCAAGGGCCTCGTCATCGCCGCGGTGGGCAGCAGCAGCGACGCCGGATCGAAGGGGCTGCGCCGGGGCGACGTGATCCTGAGCATCAACCGGACCCCGGTGACCAGCGCCGAGGCTCTCGCCAAGGGCGTGGCCGACGCCAAGAAGTCGGGACGCACCGCCGTGCTGCTCGAAATCCTGCGCCGCGGTCAGCCGCCGGCGTTCATCCCGATCCGCGTCGACGGGAAATAACGGGCGTTCAATGTCTTGCCAAAGGGCGCCGCGGCCATTGGCACGGCGCCCTTTTCTTTGCCCGCGCGATCCGGATGGCGATAAGTTGAACGCCTTTGTGATGGGGTGAAGGCGCGAGGGCCGGTGGCGGCTTTGGGGAGGGAAGCGGGCATTTCCCAGCCTTTGTCATTCCCGCGAAAGCGGGAGCCCAGGGAGGGGGCAGGCTATGCAGGCTCTGGATCCCCGCTTTCGCGGGGATGACAATGTTAGAGCCTGATGACGCGGTTCGTCCGCAATCCGTCGACCTCTGCCA
>CAZSMB010000077.1:0-12000 GCA_964607625.1 uncultured Sphingopyxis sp.
GATCAAGTCCGGGGAGACGAGGGGAGGAATGTTTGACTCAACCGTGCCTTGGTGTATTATTTACATAACTCACCAAGGAGACATCCCATGCGCCTCGCCTATCTGATCCCCCCGATGCTCCTCCTCGCCGCGTGCGGGCAGGGCGACGACAAGAAGGACGCGACCGAGATATCGATCAACGCCCAGGGCGACGATGGCGGGGTGAAGATCAAGACCGGGCAGGATGGCGGCAAGCTGACCATCGGCGGCAAGGACGGCGCGGCGATCAACATCAACATCCCCGATTTCGTCGACCTCGACATCGAGGGCGATTTCGACATCGACGGGGTCAAGCTCTATCCGGGCAGCAAAGTGACCAAGGTCGACGTCGATGCCAGCGACACGAACGGCAGCGACAAGGCAACGGTCAACCTCGGCTTCACCTCGCCCGCGGCGCCCGCCAAGGTCGCCGACTGGATGGCCGGCGAGTTCGCGAAAAAGGGCGTCAAGGTCACGCGCAACGGCGACACGCTGGCGGGCAGGGACAAGGACGGCGACGATTTCACCATCGCCTTCGCCCCCGACGGGACGACCAGCAAAGGCACGGTAAAGATCGTTTCGAAATAGGCGGTGCGCCGATAAACTTCGTCGTTGCGAGCGGAGCGAAGCAATCCGGAGCGGCGTAAATCGTCCTGGATTGCCGCGTCGCCTTCGGCTCCTCGCAATAACGAGGGAAGGCGCTACCCGCTGTTCCGGAGCGCGGTCGCGATCGCGTTGATCGTCAGCTGGATTCCCTCTGCGATGCGCGGGTCGGTTTCGCCGGCGCGGTGGCGCTTCATCAGTTCGATCTGAAGCAGGTTCAGCGGCTCGATATAGGGCAGGCGCAACCGGATCGACGCTTCGAGCGCCGGGCTCTTCTCGAGCAGGCGCGACTGGCCGGTGATCCGCAGCAGCCCGTCGTGCGCGCGGTTCCAGCCGTCGCGGATACGCGTGAAGATCGCATCGTGGCCGTCGACCTCGTTCGCGAGCACCGCGTAGCGTGCGGCAATCCCCATGTCCGACTTGGCGAGCACCATCTCCATATTGCCGAGCAGCGCCGCGAAGAAGGGCCAGCTTTCGGCCATGTCGGCAAGCATCGCCTGGTCCTCGAACGCCGCGAACGCCTCGCCCGTGCCGTACCAGCCGGGCAGCATCGTGCGCGCCTGCGCCCAGCTGAATACCCAGGGAATCGCGCGCAGATCCTCGATCGCTCCACTCTTCTTGCGGCTCGACGGGCGCGACCCGATCTTCAGCGTCGCAATCTCCGCGATCGGCGTCATCGCGCGGAAGAAATCCTTGAAGGTCGGCGTGTCGTAGACGAGGCCGCGATAGGCCGCCAGCGCATCGCCCGACAAGGCGTCCATCGCGGCGGTGAAACGACCCGCGTCCTTTTCGCTCATCGGCTCGGGCTCGAGGCTGGCGAGCAGGCTGGCCGACACCATCGCCTCCAGGTTCGTCGCGGCGCTTTCGACGGTCCCGAACTTGGCGGCGATCACTTCGCCCTGTTCGGTGATGCGGATGCGCCCCTGGACCGTGCCCGCGGGCTGGGCCCGGATGGCGGCAAAGGCGCTGCCGCCGCCGCGCCCGACCGCGCCGCCGCGGCCGTGGAACAACTGCATCGCATTGCCCGCCGCCTCGAACACCGGGGTGAGCGCCTGCGACGCCTGATAAAGCCCCCAGGTCGAGGTCAGATAGCCGCCATCCTTGTTCGAATCGGAATAGCCGATCATCACTTCCTGATGCCCGCGCGCCGCGACCTGCGGGCCGACCTCGGGCATCGCGAAATAGCGCGCCATGATATCGGGCGCGTGGCTCAGATCGTCGATCGTCTCGAACAGCGGCACGACCATCAGATTGGTCGCCCCCGCCTCGGCGCCGCCACGCCACAGTCCGGCCTCGCGTGCCAGGACATGGACTTCGAGCAAGTCGGAGAGGTCCTGCGCCATCGAGATGATCCACTGGCAGATCGTCTCGCGCCCCAGCCGTTGCCGCACATCGGCAGCGGCGTGGATGATCGCGAGTTCGCCCGCGGTCTCTTCGCTCCACTCGTGCCACGCCGCGGCGAGCGGCCGGTCGCTCCGCAGTTCGGCGGTGAGCAGCGTGACGCGCTCGTCTTCGGACAGCGCCGTATAGTCGGCGCAGACCCCCGAAACGTTGAGCAGTTCGGCGAGGACGCGTTCGTGCACCGCGCTGTTCTGCCGCATGTCGAGCGTTGCGAGGTGAAAGCCGAAGACTTCGACCGCGCGGATCAGTCGCCCCAGCGCGCCGATGCTGCCAAGCTGGCCTTCGCCGCTTGCCGACAGGCCGTTGGCTATGACCACCAGGTCGCGGCGGAAGTCGGCGGGCGTCGCATAGGGTTCGCCCGCGAGCGAGGAGGGGCGCGGCGGCGGCTTGCCGACGATGCCGGCATAGGTGGCGCAGAGCCGCGCATACAGGCCCGACAACGCGCGGCGATAGGGTTCGTCGCTGCGGCTTGGCGCTTCGTCGCCGCTTGCCTCGGCGAGCGCCTCGACCGCCTCGGTCACGGTCGCGAGTCCCGACGATACCGAAAGCTCCGCGCCGAGCGCGTGCACCGCGTCGATATAATGACCGAGCACCGCGGCGGCGTTGCGGCTGGTCGCGAGGCGCATCGTTTCGGCGGTGACGAAGGGGTTGCCGTCGCGGTCGCCGCCGATCCAGCTCCCGACGCGCAGGAAGCTCGCGGGCCGCTGCCCGAGTTCCTTTTCCCAGCGGGCATAGAGCTTGGGGACGACCGGCAGGAAGACGTCGCGCAAATAGGTCAGCGCATTGTCGATTTCGTCGGCGACGAACAGTTTTTCGGTCCGCAGCGGGCGCGTCTGCCACAAAAGTACGATCTGCCGCCGGATCGCTTCCTCGACGATATCGCCCTGCGCGGTTTCCTCGATCCCGGCGTCGCGCATCTGCATCAGCTCGGCGATGCGGTTCTTGTGGTCGAGCATCGATTTGCGCCGGACCTCGGTCGGGTGTGCGGTCAGCACCGGCGCGATCAGCGCGGCGCCGAGCAGGTTGGCCACCGCGTCGTGGTCGATGCCGTCGGCATCGAGCTTTTCGAGTGCGGCGGCAACCGTCGCTTCGGGCTCAGCGGCAACGCCCTGTCGATCCTCGGCGAGGTTGGCGAGCATCGAAAACAGCATGAAACCGCGGACAAATGCGATCGTGTCGTCGAGGCTGAGCGCCTCCAGGCCCGGATCGATCGCTTCGGCACCTGCGATACCGCGGTGGCGGTCGACGCTCGACGACCGGATATATTCGGTCTGGCGGAACAGTTTTTCGCCGCCATAAGCGCGAATGACGTCGCCAAGGATACGCCCGAGATAGCGGATGTCGGGGTTTTGCGAAATTTGGATCGGTGGGCCCATGGCGGCGTTTGCTGCACTTGCGAAGGCGCAAGGTCAAGGGCCGGGTGCGCGCATAGCTATGCGCCTGCGCAAGATTCAGGGCGTCCGAACCAGCATCAACGTGCCCAGATCGACCGTCGACCGCGCATCGAACGCAACGCTGTTGCGCGTATCGGTGATGAACATCAGCTTGCCCGACGCATCGCTGATTCTGGCTGCGACGGTATAGCTGTGCCGCGGATCGATATCGGCGCGAGCGACGCCGAGCGAAAAGCGAAACGGCACCTGGCCGCCTCCGGCCGAAAAATCCTGCCGTGCGAGTGTGCGGGCCGGCGCGTCGGCCAGGCTGACATCGTCGAGCCGCACCTCGATCTGCGCATCGCTCGGCAGCGCGATCCGTTCGCGATAGGCGATGCTGCCGGTGACGGCGATCGCCCGCTCGGCCGGAGGCGCCGAGGCGCAGGCGGAAAGCGAGAGCGCGACGATGGCGGGGACGGCGAAACGGATCATGAAATTCTCCATATCGTATCGAGCGGCGCCAGGATAGCCTTGCGCCGCTCTTGCCTTCGCGCCTTGGCGTTTTGTCGCCGCGCCCCTACATGTCGCCCGCATGCCGCCCGATACGACCACTTCCGCCGACGCGGCGCGCGAACCGCCCGTCCTTGCGACGCTGAAGCGCTTCCTGCCCTATCTGTGGCCCACGGGACATCGCGGCCACAAGGTCCGCATCGTCCTCGCCGCGCTGATCGTGCTCGCGTCGAAGGGCGTGCAACTGTCGATGGGCTTCCTCTATGGTGCGGCGATCGACCGCATGGCGCCAGGGGTGCAGGCGGGGGTGGCGCTCGCGATCGGGCTGGTGCTCGCCTATGCCGGCGCGCGCTTTGCCGGGGTGCTGTTCGACAATCTGCGCAACGTCGTGTTCGAGCGCGTCGGGCAGGATGCGACGCGCGAGCTGGCGATCGCGACCTTCACCCACCTTCACGCGCTGTCGCTGCGCTTTCACCTCGCGCGGCGCACCGGCGAAGTGACCAAGGTGATCGAGCGCGGGACGAAGAGCATCGACACGATGCTCTATTTCCTGCTGTTCAACATCGCGCCGACGGTGATCGAGCTGACAGCGGTGCTCGTCATCTTCTGGACCAGGTTCAGCCTGGGCCTCGCGGGGGCGACCGCGGCGATGGTCGTCGTCTATATCGGCTTCACGCGGCGGATCACCGACTGGCGCAACGCGCTGCGCACGCGGATGAACGATCTCGACACGCTGACCGTCGGGCGCAGCGTCGACAGCCTGCTCAATTACGAGACGGTCAAATATTTCGGCGCCGAAGAGCGCGAGGCGGCGCGCTATCGCGACGTCGCCGACCAATATGCGCGCGCCGCGGTAAAGAGCGAGAACAGCCTTGCCTGGCTCAATATCGGGCAGAGCCTGATCACCAATGCCGCCTTGGGCGGGGCGATGGCCTATACCGTGTGGGGCTGGTCGAACGGCCTTTACCAGGTTGGCGACGTGGTGCTGGTCAATACGCTGCTCGCACAGCTCTTTCGCCCGCTCGACATGCTCGGCATGGTCTATCGCGTGATCCGCCAGGGACTGATCGACATGGAGGCGATGTTCCGCCTGATCGACACCCCGCCCGAGATCCGCGACGCGCCCGGTGCGCCGGCGCTCGCGGTGAACGGCGCGGCGGTGGCGTTCGAGAATGTCGTCTTTGGCTATGAGGACGACCGCACGATCCTGAACGGGGTCAGCTTCGCGGTCGGCGCGGGCGAGACGCTGGCGATCGTCGGCCCGTCGGGCGCGGGCAAGTCGACGATCGCCCGTCTGCTCTTCCGCTTCTACGATCCGCAGGGCGGGCGGATCACGATCGACGGACAGGATATCAGGGCGGTGACGCAAAAGAGCCTGCGCGCCGAAATCGGCATCGTCCCGCAGGACACGGTGCTGTTCAACGATTCGATCGGCTACAACATCGCCTATGGCCGCGCCGACGCGAGCGCCGACGAGATTGCGGCGGCGGCGAAGGGCGCGGCAATCGACGGCTTCGTCGCGATGCTGCCGCAGGGCTATGAGACCGAGGTCGGCGAGCGCGGGCTGAAGTTGTCGGGCGGCGAGAAACAGCGCGTCGCGATCGCGCGTACCCTGCTCAAGAACCCGCCGCTGCTGATCCTCGACGAAGCGACGAGCGCGCTTGACAGCCGCACCGAAGCGGCGATCCAGGCGACGCTCGACCGCATCGCCGAGCGCCGCACGACGCTGGTCATCGCGCACCGCCTGTCGACCGTGACGGGCGCCGATCGCATCATCGTACTGGAAAAAGGGCGCGTTGCAGAGACGGGGACGCACGACCAGCTGCTCGCGATGCGCGGCCTGTACGCCGATATGTGGGCGCGGCAACAGGCCGAGAAGGAAGAGGGAACGGTTTAGCGTTGCGAACGGACGCCGCCCGGCATAGGCCGAAGGAATGCGACGGCTCATCGGTTTCTTCGCTGCCATGCTTTGCCTTGCGCTTCCGGCCGCGGCGCGCGAGGGGCGCGCCGTCGCGATCGCCCTCGACGTCAATTCGGGCGCGCTCGTCGAAATCGGCGACGATGGCACCAGCGTTGCCGGTTTGCGCGGCGAGAAGCTGGCTCCTCCGACTCTCTGGGTGCGGACAGTGGCCCGGCATCTGACCGGCGGCCAGTATGACTGGGCCGTCGGCGACAAGGCCGCGCTGTTCGAAAAGGGCGCGGTCGGCGTCGAAGAAGACCCGGTTCCATCGGGAGAGATTCACATCGCGTTCCGGGCGATCGGCGACAGCGACCAACGCCTGCTTGTCATCGCCAACGGGTACGACCGCGCGCTCGTCTATCGCGCGCAGATTCGCCGCGATGGACGGACCGCCTTCACCGACGTCTGCACCGTGTTGCCAGGCGTCCATGCTTTCGAACATTGGCCCTTCGCGATCGACCGCATCACGCTTGGCGAACTCCGTCTGGAAGACTGGCCGCCCGATACACCCCCGCGCTGCGAATAGGTCGGCGACGCGGTTGCATCGCCTGCACCTGCACCGCTAAGGCGGCCGCACGATGTCCGGTGCCGACGCCCTTCTCCCCCTGCTCAAATCGACCTTTGGTTTCGACGCCTTTCGGGGCCGGCAAGCCGATGTCGTCGCGCGGGTGATGGCGGGCGAGCGCACGCTCGCGGTCATGCCCACCGGCGCCGGCAAGTCGCTGACCTACCAGCTTCCCGCCGTCGCGCTCGATGGGTGCGTCGTCGTCGTGTCGCCGTTGATCGCGCTGATGCACGATCAGCTGCGCGGTGCGCGTGCGGCGGGGATTCGCGCCGCGAGCCTGACGAGCGTCGATGCCGATTTCGCCGACACGCGGCAGGCGTATCGCGACGGCCAGCTCGACCTTCTCTATATCGCGCCCGAGCGCGCGACGGGCGAGGGGTTTCGCGCGCTGATGGAAGCGCGCAGCCCCGCGCTGTTCGCGATCGACGAGGCGCATTGCGTTTCGGAATGGGGGCATGATTTCCGCCCCGACTATCGCCTGCTGCGCCCGCTGCTCGACGCCTTTCCGCACGTTCCGCGCCTCGCGCTGACCGCGACCGCCGACAGGCATACGCGCGAGGATATCCTCGTCCAGCTCGGCATCCCCGCCGAGGGGCTGGTGCTCGCGGGGTTCGACCGCCCCAACATCCGCTATCGCGTCACCCCGCGCATCGGCGCGGCGAAGCAGCTCGCCGACTTCATCGCGGCCAATCCGGGACCGGGGATCGTCTATTGCCCGACGCGCGACGGCACCGAGCGCATGGCCGCGCGGCTTGCCGCAGCGACGGGGCGCAGCGTTGCCGCCTATCACGCCGGGCTCGACCCCGAACGGCGCGCGCGGGTGCAGCATGATTTCGTCGCGTCGGAGGACGGCATCGTCACTGCGACGGTCGCCTTTGGCATGGGGATCGACAAGCCCGACGTGCGCTTCGTCGCGCACGCCGGGCTGCCGAAGTCGATCGAAAGCTATTATCAGGAAACCGGGCGCGCGGGGCGCGACGGCGATCCCGCCGAGGTGCTGATGCTGTGGGGCGCAGAGGATTTCGCACGCGCGCGAATGCGACTCGGCGAGCTGCCCGAGGCACGAATGGCGGGCGAACGCGCGCGTCTCAACGCGCTGGCGGCGCTCGTGGAAACCGTCGAATGCCGCCGCGCCCTGCTGCTCCGCCATTTCGGCGAAGACCCGCCATCGCGTTGTGGCAATTGCGACAATTGCCTCGATCCTCCGAAACAGGTCGATGCGACCGTGCTGGCGCAAAAGGTCCTGAGCGCGGTCTATCGCACCGGGCAGACCTATGGCGCCGGGCATGTCGAGGCGGTGCTCACCGGGCGGAGCGACGAGCGGATTGCACAGCGCGGCCACGACAAGCTGTCGGTCTTCGGGATCGTCGAGGGCGACGACGCGCGGCTGATCAAGCCGCTGGTGCGCAGCCTCATGGCGCGCGAGGCGCTCGCCCCGACCGAGCATGGCGGACTGATGTTCGGTCCGGCCGGGCGCGAGGTGATGAAGGGCGAAGTGCCGGTGCTGATGCCCGAACCGCCGGCGCGGCGGACGCGGCGCGGCGGTCGCGGCGAGGGTGCGGTGGCGAACCCGGTCGGCGATCCGCTGTTCGAGGCATTGCGCGGTGTGCGGCGCGATCTTGCGGCCGAGGCGGGGGTGCCGCCCTATGTCGTGTTTCACGACGCGGTGCTGCGCGCGATGGCGGCGGACCGCCCGGCCTCGCGGGCCGAGCTGGCGACGATTCCCGGGGTCGGCACGAAGAAGCTGGAGGCGTGGGGCGATGCGTTCCTGGCGGTGATCCGGCAACACTGACGCCGCGCTCGCGCACCTTCACGCTTGTCAGCAAAGCCGGCGGTTCTATACATCGCAGCCATGAGCGATTTTCGTCCCCTGACCGCCGACTATAGCGTCTCGCCCCAGATCAGCCTCGAGGATGTCGCGGCCGCGAAGGCGGCGGGCTTTGCGCTCGTCGTCAACAACCGCCCCGACGGCGAGGATCCCGCCGCGCCGCAGGGCGCCGACATCGCGCACGCCTGCGCCGCCGAGGGGCTCGCCTATGCCGCGATCCCGGTCGGCCATGCGGGCTTCAGCCACGCGCAGATCGACGCGCTCGACACGCTGCTCGGCGATGCGACGGGGCCGGTGCTCGCCTATTGCCGCTCGGGGACGCGCTCGACGCATCTGTGGGCGCTGGCCAGGGCGCGTGCGGGCGACGATCTCGACGCGATCTGCAATGCCGCCTCTGCGCGCGGCTACGACCTGTCGGCGCTGCGTCCGATGATGGACGCCTTGGCTGGAACGCGGTGACCGAGGCCGTCCTGATCCAGCTCGGCGCATCGCTCGTCGCGGTGCTGGTCATTGCCTGGCTGGTGGGGCGCATGGGTCTCGGCGCCGATCCGCGCATCGCCGACGACGCCCATGCGATCCGCCTTGCCGACGAGGCCGAGACGGGATTCGGCGGGGTCGAGGTCGCACGCGACCGGGCGGGCTTCGCCGCGATCGTGCGCAATGGCGAAGGCCGAATGCTGCTGATCCGCGCGCACGGCAATCACTTCGCGGCGCGGCCGGTCGATGCAGGCGTTGAGGGCCGGCTCGACAAGGATTTCCTGACGCTCACCATGCCCGAACGGACCTTCGGCGCGGTCACACTGCATCTCGGGAAAGAAGCGGGCGTATGGGCCTCGCGGATGCGGGAGGTTTCCGGTCGTTCGGCGAGACCGAACGAGGCGGCACCGGCCCGCTCCCCCACCCGGCCTCCCATTTCAGGATACTCTGTGGGAGGCGGGGTGGGGGAGCGGGCCGGTGCCGCAGTGCCTTCGTCCGAAGGGAGCAGGACGCATGGATAAACTGCCCGATCCGGTCGTCTATGCCGTGCCGGCCTTCATCCTGTTGCTCGTCGTCGAGATGCTGGTTTCGCTGCGCGCCGACAAGAGCCGCTATGAAGCGCGCGATACGCTGACGTCGCTGATGCTTGGGACGGGCAGCCAGGTCGCGGGCGCGCTCGTCGGCGCGGCGGTCGTCGGCATGGCGGTCTGGGTCTATCAGTTCCACCTCTTCGAGATCGGGCTCGCGTTCCGGCAATGGTGGTGGGCGTGGATCCTCTGCTTCCTGCTCGACGACCTCGCCTATTATGTCTTTCACAGGAGCGCGCACCGCGTGCGCTGGTTCTGGGCGAGCCATGTCATCCACCACAGCTCGCAGCATTATAATCTCTCGACCGCACTGCGGCAGACATGGACCGGATTCTTCAGCCTCGGCTTCCTCTTTCGCCTGCCGCTGTTCCTGATCGGTTTCCCGCCCGCGATGGTATTCTTCTGCGCCGGGATCAACCTGATCTACCAGTTCTGGATCCATACCGAAGCGATCGGGCGGATGCCGAAATGGTTCGAGGCGGTGATGAACACGCCGTCGCACCACCGTGTCCATCACGGGGTCAACCCGCGCTACCTCGACGCCAACTATGCCGGGGTCTTCATCATCTGGGACCGCATGTTCGGCAGCTTCGTCGCCGAGCGCGACGACGATCCGGTGCGCTATGGCATCGTCAAGCAGCTCGGCAGCTTCAACATATTGTGGGCCGCGGTCCACGAATGGGTCGGGATCGCGAAGGACGTGTGGGCCGCGCCATGGCGACACAAACTGTCCTATTTGTGGCGCGAACCCGGCTGGAGCCACGACGGCAGCCGGCTGACGAGCGCGATGATCAAGGAACGCTGGGCAGCGGGACGGGCGATCGAGGAGCCGGTAGAATAGCCTTTCCGCTGGGGTGGAAACGATCTGCGCAGAGAAGGCAGAAATTTTTGTTCACGCGGAGGCGCGGAGAAATATCACAGCCCCGTTTGTGCTGAGCTTGTCGAAGCACCGTTCTTTCTTCCCCCTTGAAGAAAAGAACGGCCCTTCGACAAGCTCAGGGCGAACGGTTTCTTCTTTTCTCCGCGCCTCCGCGTGAACCCTTTCTCATCACCCCGCCTTCAGGGGGCGATGTGTTTTCCTTGCCTCCCTCCCTAATGACATTCATGTAAGTCTCGAAAGGGAAGCGCATCATGGATCAGTTCGACATCATCGTCATCGGCGGCGGCAGCGCGGGAAGCGCGGCGGCGGGGCGGCTCGCCGAGGACGGCCGGCGGCGCGTCTGCCTGATCGAGGCGGGCGGGACGAACGACATCGTCCGCGTGAAAACCCCGGGATTGATGCCCTTCATCCCCAAGGCGTCGAACTGGCAATATGACACGGTCCCGCAAAAGGGGCTGAACGGTCGCGCCGGATACCAGCCGCGCGGGCGCGGGCTCGGCGGATCGAGCGCGATCAACGCGATGGTCTATATCCGCGGCCACCAGTTCGATTATGACCAGTGGGCCGCGCTCGGCGCGACCGGCTGGAGCTATGCCGACGTGCTGCCCTGGTTCAAGCGCAGCGAGGGCAATGAGCGCGGTGCCGACGAGTGGCACGGCGCTGACGGGCCGCTGAATGTGATGGACCAGCGATGGCCCAATGCGACGAGCCGGCGCTTCCTTGAAAGCGCGGCGGCGCTGCAACTGCCGCGCACCCCCGATTTCAATGGCCCGAGCAACGAGGGCTTCGGCCTCTATCAGGTGACGCAAAAGGCGGGCGAGCGCTGGTCGGCGGCGCGCGCCTATGTCGAGCCGCTGCGCGGACGCGCCAATTTCGACATTCGCACCGGCGCACTGGTCGAGAAGATCATCGTCGAAAACGGGCGCGCGGTCGGGGTCGCGATCCGCCGCGGCGGCAAGCGCGAGACGCTGCGCGCTACGGGGGGCGTGATCCTGTCGGCGGGCGCGTTCGGCAGCCCGCAGCTGCTGATGCTGTCGGGGATCGGCCCCGCGGAGCACCTGCGGGACAAGGGGATCGCGGTTGCGCTCGACCGCGAGGGCGTCGGCGCGAACCTGCAGGACCATATCGACTATGTGTCGAGCTGGGAAACCCGCTCGACCGAGCCCTTTGGCGACAGTCTGGGCGGCACCTGGCGGATGGTGAAGGCGATTTTCGAACATCGCACGAAACGCACCGGGATCATGACGACCTGCTTCGCCGAGGCGGGGGGCTTCTGGAAATCGCGGCCCGACCTGCCCGCGCCCGACATCCAGTATCATTTCGTCCCCGCGATGCTCGAGGATCATGGGCGCACGAAGGTGAAGGGGCACGGCTTTTCGTGCCACGCCTGCGTCCTGCGTCCCGAAAGCCGCGGCAGCGTGACGCTGGCCTCGGCCGATGCCGCCGCGGCGCCGCTCATCGACCCCGGCTTCCTGACCGACGACCGCGACATGGCGACCTTGCGCGCCGGCGTGCGGATGATGCACCGGATCGTCGCGGCACCGCCGCTGTCGGACTATGCGGGCGCCGACCGCCACCCGGTCGACCTCGGCGACGACGCCGCGCTCGACGCGCTGATCCGCAGCCGCGCCGATACGGTTTACCACCCCGTCGGCAGCTGCCGCATGGGCAGCGACGCCGGCGCGGTCGTCGATCCGACGCTGAAGCTCAAGGGAATCGAAGGCCTGTGGGTCGCCGACGCGAGCATCATGCCGCGACTCGTCAGCGGAAACACCAATGCGCCGAGCATCATGATCGG
>CAZSMB010000078.1:0-11912 GCA_964607625.1 uncultured Sphingopyxis sp.
ATGGTGATGCCGCGCTCGCGCTCTTCGGGAGCCTTGTCGATGTTCGCGAAGTCCACGACAGCGCCGCCGCCGGCTTCCGCCAGAACCTTCGAGATCGCTGCGGTCAGCGAGGTCTTGCCATGGTCGACGTGACCGATGGTGCCGATGTTGCAGTGCGGCTTCGTCCGCTCAAATTTAGCCTTAGCCATGATATTTTGAACCTTCTTGTTCGCGTGTTGAGTTGATCAGTCCTGGACGAGCCCGCTGAATCAGGCGCCGCCCTTAATCGGTCTTTCCGCGCGGCGCAAGTCCGCGCTTGGAGCAGGTCGTGCCGTGCGGAGCATCCCCCGCACGGCGAAACCCGGTCAGGCCATCTTCGCCTTCACTTCTTCGGCGACGTTGCTCGGCACTTCTTCATAGTGCGAGAACTGCATCGAATATTGCGCGCGGCCCTGGGTAAACGAGCGCAGCTGGTTGACGTAGCCGAACATGTTGGCGAGCGGCACGATCGCATCGACCACCTGCGCGTTGCCGCGGCTGTCGGTGCCCTGGATCTGGCCACGGCGGCTGTTGAGATCGCCGATGACGTCGCCCATGAACTCCTCGGGGGTGACGACTTCGACCTTCATCACCGGCTCGAGCAGCTTGATGCCCGCCTTTGCCGCGACTTCGCGCATCGCCGCACGGCCGGCGATTTCGAACGCCAGCGCCGACGAGTCGACGTCGTGATAGGCACCGTCGACGAGCTTGATGTCGAAGTCGATGATCGGGAAGCCGATCATGTGACCGTTCTCGGCCGATTCGCGGAAGCCCTTTTCCACCGCCGGGATATATTCGCGCGGGATGTTGCCGCCCTTGATCTCGTCGGTGAAGGTGACGCCGCTGCCGCGCTCGCCCGGGGTGACCTGCACCTTGACGCGGCCGAACTGGCCCGAGCCGCCCGACTGCTTCTTGTGGGTGTAGTCGACCTCGACCGGCTTCGCGAGGCTCTCGCGATACGCCACCTGCGGCGCACCGACGTTCGCTTCGACCTTGAATTCGCGCTTCATGCGATCGACGAGGATGTCGAGGTGAAGCTCGCCCATGCCCTTGATGATCGTCTGGCCCGATTCATGGTCGGTCGAAACGCGGAAGCTGGGGTCCTCGGCGGCCAGGCGATTGAGCGCGACGCCCATCTTTTCCTGGTCGGCCTTGGTCTTGGGTTCGACCGACAGCTCGATGACCGGCTCGGGGAATTCCATCCGTTCGAGGATGATCGGCGCATTGCTCGCGCAGATCGTGTCGCCCGTCGTGGTTTCCTTGAGGCCGGCGAGCGCGACGATGTCGCCCGCATAGGCTTCTTCGATGTCCTCACGCGAGTTGGCGTGCATGAGGAGCATACGGCCGATCTTTTCCTTCTTGTCCTTCACCGAGTTCAGATACGTACCCTTCGAGAGCGTACCCGAATAGATGCGCGCGAAGGTGAGCGAACCGACGAACGGGTCGTTCATGATCTTGAACGCGAGCATCGAGAGCGGCGCTGCATCCGAAGTCGGACGCGAATCGGGCTCTTCGCTGTCGGGGTTGATGCCCTGGACATCGGGGATGTCGAGCGGCGAAGGCAGATAGTCGACGACCGCGTCGAGCAGGGGCTGAACGCCCTTGTTCTTGAACGCCGAGCCGCACAGCACCGGCACGAACGCCTGGTTCAGCGTGCCCTTGCGGATCAGCGCCTTCAGCGTCGCGACGTCGGGCATTTCACCTTCGAGATAGGCTTCCATCGCGGCGTCGTCCTGTTCGACGGCGAGCTCGACGAGCTTTTCGCGATATTCGGCGGCCTTGTCGGCGAGGTCGGCGGGAATGTCTTCATAGAAGAATTCGGCGCCCAGGCTCTCGTCCTTCCAGATGATCGCGCGCTCATTGACCAGGTCGACGAGGCCCTTGAAGTCGCCCTCTGCACCGATCGGCAGGTAAAGCACCGCCGGCACCGCGCCGAGGCGATCGATGATCGTCTGGACGCAATAATAGAAATCGGCGCCGGTGCGGTCGAGCTTGTTGATGAAGCACATCCGCGGAACCTTGTACTTCTCGGCCTGGCGCCACACGGTTTCCGACTGCGGCTCGACGCCCGCCACGCCGTCGAACGCCGCGACCGCGCCGTCGAGGACGCGAAGCGAACGCTCGACCTCGATGGTGAAGTCGACGTGTCCCGGCGTGTCGATGATGTTCAGGCGATGCTCGGGGCCCTGGCCCTCTTCGGCCTTCCACAGACAGGTGGTCGCCGCGGAGGTGATGGTGATCCCGCGCTCCTGCTCCTGCTCCATCCAGTCCATCGTTGCGGCGCCGTCATGGACTTCGCCGATCTTGTAGGACTTGCCGGTGTAATAGAGGATGCGCTCGGTCGTGGTGGTCTTGCCGGCGTCGATGTGCGCCATGATACCGAAATTGCGATAGCGTTCGAGCGGATGGCTGCGTGCCATGATCTTTTCCTTGGGTTTTGGGGGAAGCCAGAAGGGCCGCCCCCGATATAGGAAGATTTGTTGCGATTGCGAGACGCGCGATGCGCCGCCGCAATTACCAGCGGTAGTGCGAGAAGGCGCGGTTCGCTTCCGCCATGCGGTGCGTGTCTTCGCGCTTCTTCACGGCGTTACCGCGGTTGTTCGATGCATCGAGCAGCTCGCCCGACAGGCGCGCGGCCATCGTCGTCTCGCTGCGGTTGCGCGCCGCGGTGATCAGCCAGCGGATCGCGAGCGCCTGCGCACGGTCCGGACGGACTTCGACCGGAACCTGGTAGGTCGCGCCACCGACGCGGCGGCTGCGGACTTCGATGCTCGGGCGGATGTTCGCGAGCGCTTCGTGGAACACGCCGATCGGTTCCTTCTTGGCGCGGGCTTCGACCGCTTCGAGAGCGCCATAGACGATGCTTTCGGCGACGGACTTCTTGCCGTCGAGCATGACGCTGTTCATGAACTTGGACAGCACGACATCCCCAAACCGGGGATCGGGCAGAATTTCGCGACGTTCGGGACGACGACGACGAGCCATGGGATATTCCTTTACAACAGCACCCCGGCGCAAAGCGCTCGCGGGATGATCAAATAGCCGAAGGAGTGAATGGATCCCGGACAAACCGCTCGAGGCGGTTGTCCGGAATGACGTTCACCCCGTGAACGTCACTTCGGACGCTTCGCGCCGTACTTCGAACGGCTCTGCTTGCGGTCCTTCACACCCTGGGTGTCGAGCACGCCGCGCAGGACGTGGTACCGCACGCCGGGAAGGTCGCGCACACGGCCGCCGCGGATCAGCACGACGCTGTGTTCCTGGAGGTTGTGGCCTTCGCCGGGGATGTAGGAAATGACTTCGCGCTGGTTGGTCAGGCGGACCTTCGCAACCTTGCGGAGCGCCGAGTTCGGCTTTTTCGGGGTCGTCGTATAGACACGGGTGCAAACGCCGCGCTTCTGCGGGTTCGCTTCCATCGCCGGGACCTTGGACTTCGCTTTTTGCGGCGTCCGGCCCTTGCGGACCAGCTGGTTGATCGTGGGCATGAATGCTTCACCTTCAAATGTCCGCCCATCGGAGCGAACGGTTACTGTACCGCGGTGGATGAAGCTCCGGCCGAAAACGCCCCGCAAAGGGTGAAACCGGTCGACCTTGTAACAGCAAAAGACCCCGGCCGATCGTCCTGATCTTCCGGAGGCTCCATCCGCGCCAGCAATGTTCAAGCGCTGTTGTGATTCGAACCGACGGAAGTCCGCCGCTTTCGAACGGGGGCGCCCCTAACCCCGATTCCCCGTTCGGTCAAGCGATATGCCGCTTGCGGCGCGGATATGCGACGGGTAGCGAGACGCAATGGCCCCGCCGCGCCACGCCAGTTTCGCGCCCCATGTCGGCGCCGACGCAAGGCTGCTGATCCTGGGCAGCCTTCCCGGCGCCCGTTCGCTTGCCGAGCGGCGCTATTATGCCCATCCGACCAACCAGTTCTGGCGCCTGGTCGGCGCGGCGATCGACCGGCCGCTCGCGATGCTCGACTATGAGGAGCGCCTTGCCGCGCTGGCCAAGGCGCGCGTCGGCCTGTGGGATGTCATCCGCAGCGCCGAGCGACGAACGAGCAGCGACGGCGACATCCGCGAGGCCGAGGCGCATGACCTGGCCGACCTGGTCGCGCGCCTGCCCGACCTGCGGATGATCGCGTTCAACGGCGGAAAGGCGGCGGCGATCGGGCGGCGGCAACTGCCCGAACCCGGCGCCGCCACCCTGGTGGACCTGCCGTCGAGCAGCGCCGCGAATACCATCGGGTTCGAGGCCAAGCGCGAAAGGTGGATGGGGCTGCGCCGCGCCCTTGCCCCCGGCGGGCCGACCGCCTAAGCGCCGCGGCATGGCCCCGCGCATCGACCATATCGACAGCTGGATCTTCGATCTCGACAACACCCTCTATCCCCCGTCGGCCAAGCTGTTCGACCTGATCGACGAACGCATGGGCGGGTTCATCATGCGCCTGCTCGATGTCGATGCCATCGAGGCGCGGCGCATCCAGAAGCTCTATTTCCACGATCATGGCACGACGATGGCCGGGTTGATGCGCCACCACGGCGTCGACCCCGAGGATTTCCTTCGCGACGTTCACGATATCGCGCTCGACCGGCTGTCGCCCGATGCGCGGCTGCGCGCGGGGCTCGAACGCCTGCCCGGGCGGCGGCTGATCTTCACCAACGCCGATGCCGACTATGCCGGCCGCGTGCTCGAAGCGCGCGGGATCGCCGACCTGTTCGACGCAGTCTGCGACATCCGCATCACCGCCTATACGCCCAAGCCCGAGGCGGCGGCCTATCACAGCATGGTCGGTCATCTGGGGGTCGATCCGGCGCGGAGCCTGTTCGTCGAGGATATGGCGCGTAACCTGACCCCGGCAAAGGCGCTGGGGATGACGACCGTATGGCTGGACAATGGCAGCGAAAGCGGCCATCGCGACCACCTGCCGGACCATGTCGATTTCCACGTGAACGACATCGGCGACTGGCTCGATTCTTTACCGAAACCCTGGGGACTTTCATGAGCACCGACCTGCAGACCACCATCGACGCCGCATGGGACGCCCGCGAAACGCTGAGCGTGACGACGCAAGGGCCGGTGCGCGAAGCGGTCGAGACGGCGATTGCCGGCCTCGACGACGGCAGCTTTCGTGTCGCCGCGCGCGACGCGTCGGGCAATTGGCAGGTCAACCAGTGGCTGAAGAAAGCCGTGCTGCTCTCTTTTCGCCTGAACGACATGGCCATCATCGACGGAGGCGCCGGCGGCGCGACCTGGTGGGACAAGGTGCCGTCGAAATTCGCCGGCTGGGGCGAGAACCGCTTCCGCGATGCGGGCTTCCGCGCCGTCCCCGGATCGATCGTGCGCCGGGGCGCCTTCATCAGCAAGGGCGCCGTGCTGATGCCGAGCTTCGTCAACATCGGCGCCTATGTCGGCGAGGGATCGATGGTCGATGCCTGGGCCACCGTCGGCAGCTGCGCGCAGATCGGCGCGAACGTCCACCTGTCGGGCGGCGCGGGGATCGGCGGCGTGCTCGAACCGCTGCAGGCCGGACCCGTGGTGATCGAGGACGGCGCCTTCATTGGCGCGCGCGCCGAGGTCGCCGAGGGTGTGATCGTGCGCGAGGGCGCGGTGCTGTCGATGGGAGTCTACCTCGGCGCATCGACCAAGATCATCGATCGCGCCACGGGCGAGGTCTTCGTCGGCGAAGTCCCGGCCTATGCAGTCGTCGTTCCCGGCTCTCTGCCGGGCAAGCCGCTACCCGAGGGGACGCCGGGCCCGTCGCTCTATTGCGCTGTAATCGTCAAGCGTGTCGATGCACAGACGCGCGCGAAGACCGGGATCAACGAGCTGCTGCGCGATTGAGGGCAGGGGCGGTGCCTTTTTGGTTTCACGCGAAGGCGCGAAGGCGCGAAGAAGGATATTCGGGGCCGACAGGCCCCCTCCTCCATCAAAGTTGCGGCAATCCTATCCTCAGAAATGGAAAGCCGCTTCGCGGATCAGCGCAATCTCTTCGCGCCTTCGCGTCTTCACGTGAAACCAATTATTCCACCCGACAGGACTTACCGCTCGCTGAGATAATAGCGTTCGCGCGCCGTCAGATCGTCGTCTAACTCATAAACGATCGGCTGGCCGGTCGGGATTTCGAGACCGGTGATGTCGGCGTCGGAAATGCCCGAAAGATGCTTGACGAGCGCGCGCAGGCTGTTTCCGTGCGCCGAGATGAGGACGGTCTTTCCGGCCTTGAGTTCGGGCGCGATCGCGCTTTCGTAATAGGGGAGCACGCGCGCGATCGTGTCTTTCAGGCTTTCGGTCGCGGGGATGTCGATTCCGGCGTATCGCGGATCGCCCGACAGGTCATAGGGCGAGCCCGCCTCGAGCGGCGGCGGCGGGGTGTCGAAACTGCGTCGCCAGATCCTGACCTGTTCGTCGCCGTGTTTCGCCGCCGTCTCTGCCTTGTCGAGTCCGGTCAGTCCGCCATAATGACGCTCGTTGAGCCGCCAGTCCTTGGTGACCGGAAGCCACAGGCGCCCCATCGCCTCGAGCGCGAGGTTGAGCGTCTTGATCGCGCGCGTTTGAACCGAAGTGAAGCTGGTGTCGGGCGCGATCCCCTTTTCCTTCATCAACTCGCCGGCCGCCCACGCCTCGGCCGCGCCCTTTTCGGTGACGTCGACGTCCCACCAGCCGGTGAAGCGGTTTTCGAGATTCCACTGCGACTGGCCGTGACGGATGAGGATGAGCTGCGGCATTGTCTTCCTTCCTGAAGGGGGCGCCCGAACGCGCGATTCGCCGCCCCATAGCGCGGGCGGGCGGGGAGGGCCACCGGCCCTCTTGAAACGGTTTCGCCCGTTACCATTTTTATCGTGCCCGGTCGCCGAAACGGGACCGGGCGAGGCTGCGGCTCCCGCCGCCGCCCCATGACTTCGCTTTGCACAAGGAAGGAATGCATCATGCGTAACAGTTTCGACTGGACCCCGTATCGCCGCTCGACCGTCGGCTTCGATCGACTGTTCGATTTCCTCGAGAATAGTGGTTCGGCGGACAATTACCCGCCCTTCGATATCGAGAAAATCGCCGACGATCATTTCCGCATCACCGTCGCGGTGGCCGGATTCAAGGGCGACGAGATCGACATTACCGCCCAGCAGAACATGCTGACCGTCAGCGGCCGCAAGGCGCCCGCGAAGGAAGGCGAAGAACGCCGGCTGCTTTACAGCGGCATCGCGACGCGCGCCTTCGAGCGCCGCTTCCAGCTCGCCGACTTCGTGCGCGTCGACAAGGCCGACCTCGCCGACGGGCTGCTCACCATCGACCTGGTGCGCGAAGTGCCCGACGCGATGAAGCCGCACAAGATCGCGATCGGCGGCGGCAAGCCGACGCTGGTCGACGATAGCAAACAGGCGGCCTGAACCACGGTCCGGCTCTTCCGACGAGTCGAAGCAACGGGGTCCGGGTCCGTCCCGGGCCCCGTTTTTGCATCTAGAGCATACGCGTCATGAAACGGCTGAACGGATCGGACCGATAATCGGCAAACGGCCCGCAGTCCTCGAACCTATATCGTCGATAGAGCTGGTGCGCGGGTTCGAAGGCCGGGCCCGACCCGGTTTCGAGGCTGAGCCGCTCGGCACCACGCGCCTTTGCTTCGGCGATGATATGCTCCAGCATGTGCGCCGCGACGCCCTGCCGCAGAAAGGCGTCGGCAGTCCGCATCGACTTGATCTCGCCATGCCGCGCATCGTGCATCCTGAGCGCACCGCAGCCGGCAAGTTCGCCCCCGCGGTGGATCGACCAAAAGGTGATCCCGGGGGCCTTGAGGCCCTCGAAATCCAGGAAATGACAGCTTCCCGCAGGCGAGTTCGCGAGCATTCCCGCAAAATGCCGTTCGAGAAGCGCGCGGATCGGCACGCCCGACAGATCGTCCTCGACGACCCGCCAGGCAAGCGTCACAGCATCTGATCCAGCGTTGCGAGGCACGCGTGGGCGAGCAGCTTGCAACGTTCCGGCGACCAGCCCTGTGCGGGGTCGGGAAGGTCGCGATTGTCCTTGAACGGCATTTCGAGCGTCATCGAGACCGCACCGAAGCGTTCGGCGAGCTGCGTGGTTGACATCGACAGGTTCGCCTTGCCCGGCGCCGAACTTTCATACCCAAGCTCGGTCTGGAAATCGGGCGTGTTCGCGGCAAGTGCCTTCTGGAAGGCGAGGAAGCCGGCCATCTGCTCGTCCTTCAGCGACGGAATGCCTTCGAACCCGGCAAGGAAAACCGCGGGGATCGCTTCGTCGCCGTGCACGTCCATCGCCCAGTCGACGCCGCTTTCATCCATGGCGCTCCGCACGCAAAGCACTTCGGGGCTGCGTTCGGCGGTGGGGTTGTCCCATTCGCGGTTGAGGTTCACGCCCGCGAAATTGGTCCTGAGATGGCCGCGCCGCGAGCCGTCGGGATTCATGTTCGGCACGATATGGAAGCGGCACTTCCGCCGCAGCGACCGTGCGTGCGGATCGGCCGGATCGGTGAGCTTTTCGAGCGCACCCTCCATCCACCATTCCGCCATGCTCTCACCCGGATGCTGGCGCGCATAGAGCCATATGTGCGTGTCGCCGCTTCCCATCTCGAGACAGTCGATCGGCTGTCCTTCAAGGCTGGTACCGAGGCAGCGGTAGGAGACGCCCTCGCATTCCGCGACCGATGCCACGAGATCGTGATGCCGCTCCATGGAATAGGGCGCGAAATAGGCGATCCAGAGCACCGGGCCTTCGGCGGTATGGCGGATCGTCAGCGTTCCGGCGTCATAGCTGGTGTCGAGCCGGAACCAATGCTCGCGGTCATAGCTGGCGCAGGCGGCATAGCCGGGCCAACCGTCGGGATAGGCGGAGTTCGCCAATCCCTCGATCGCAAGGTCGAGCGAATCGCCCGCGGCACAAGCGACCCTGAAGTGAAACCATTGATAGAAGTCCGAATCGCGATCCTTGCGGATGGACAGGCGGGCAGAGGTGCCGGCGATCGACCCCACGACGATATTGCCGCTGTCGAAGGCGGTGTTGATGCTGATAGTCATGGAACGCTGATAGTGCGTCCCGATTCCCCGGGAAAGTCCCTGAATAGCGCTTCGGACAATTTCGCCGCCGCTAGCGAGGGCTGCGACGCCGGCGCCTTCAACGGGATCGCCGCGACCGCACGGCCTTCCCATAGTGCTTGCCCCGTCGCCCTGTCGTCGATGCGGACGCTCAGCCGGATATCCTGCATCGGTTTTGGTCCGCCGCCGAGATTGATCCCGACGCCGAGGCCGACCCCCGAACCATAGCTGCCCGTCGAACCGCCCACGCCGACGGATACCGGCGATCGCTTGCCGGGGCCGGCCCGGTCGCTGCGCTCGAGACCGATACGCACCTTGAGCGGCGCGGTGTCGGCCGCGGGCCCCTCGGCCAGGACGAACCCTTGCAGGCGGAGCTGGCGCTCGACCGCGACGCGATAGCTGTCCCACTCAAGCGAGGGCCGGATGCCGCTGGCCATGCCCAAAGTGTCGGCAAGCGGCACGTCGTCGATGACGAAGCGCGTCCCTTGCGTCCAGCCGGCGACCGCGCCGCCGTGGAATCGGGTGACTTCGACCGGCGGTACCGGCGTGGCGCATGCGGAAAGCGCGAGCGCGGCGGTGCCGAGGAGAGCGAGCGAGAGGGAGCGCATCATGGAAACCATGATGCGCCTTCGAAGCTGGCTTGGCAATGAACGGCGTTGCCGGCCACGCGCCCGGATCGGCAGGGCGCCAACGCCGCCGCTATCGCTCAGCGATAGAAGATGTGATTGTCGATCTGTGCGACGCGCGTCTTGCGCCAGGCGGGACGCACATATCGCGCGTGGAAGAACAGCGCGCCGGGCGCCTTGTTCTTCCAGCTGCCGTCGCGCGCGATCTGGGCCACCGCGAGCGCACGGGTCCACTGCGGGCTCGATTCGCGGATGCGCGGCATCTTGCCATGACGCAGGAAGCTGAACTGGCTGCGCTGATAGACGACGCCGCAATAGCTCGAAGGAAATCGCGGTGATTCGGCGCGGTTGATGATGACATGAGCAACCGCGAGCTGGCCCGCGAGCGATTCGCCGCGCGATTCGAAATAGATCGCGCCGGCCAGGCAGCGCAGTTCGGACTCGATCGCTGGAGGACGCGGGGTCGCATCGACAAGCGCGGCAAGCGTCGCGGCGGGAACAGTTTCGGGTTCGACCGGCGCGTCGGGCTGCTCGGTCATGTCGGGAAGGGGCACGACGGGGATCGAACCGGTCGACAGGTCCGCGTCCTGCGCCTCGACCGGCGCATCGGCGCTCGGGAGGGTGATGGCGGGGACATTTGCATCGGCACCGAGGTCGGACGCGAAACCCGGCTCGGCAAGAAACAGCATGGGCGCGACAGTCAAGGCCACGGCCACCACGCTGGCAGCGTTCAGAATACGACTCATTGTGTCCGTCAAAAGGGCGGCTGATGAACCGAAACCTCATGACAGGCGGGGGGCTATGGCCCTGTTACGCCTGCGGTCATCATCCGACTGCGTGTCCGCTTCGGATCGCGAGTTCCCGAATTGGCGGGGAACTCCCGAAGCGACCTGCGCGTTTTCAATGTGCCGGGCCACATATTGTGCGCCGCATCAATGTCAAGCCAATAAACCCCACTCGGCGACGAGCTGTGGTGCATTTGCGATGTCCAATTCGATCACCCACAGGTCCGGATCGGCGCTTTTGCGCCGTTCCACATAGGCATCGCGGTCTGTGGGGTCCTGTTCCGAATCGGGACCGACGGCTTCCCAAAGATAATGTCCTGCGGACAGGAAGCGCCGTTCGAGTAGCGGTCCGACGAGGCCGCGATCGCGGCATTGGACAAGAATCGCCCCCGCGTGATCATCGCCCTGGACCAGCACCGTCGCAAACCCGCCGGCAGCATCGGCACGGCGGATCAAAAGATCGACAAGAAATCGGCTGGTCAGCCGCGCCATGATGACAGGCAGCGGCGGCGATCAAGCCGCGTCACGCGCTTCATTGTCGACGAGCAGCGCGTAAAGCGCCTCGTCGTTCTTCGCGCCGCGCAGCCGTTCGGCCACGCTCTCGTTGCGCAGCATCCGCGAAACCCCCGCCAGCGCCTTCAGATGATCGGCGCCGGCATCGAGCGGCGAGAGGAGAACGAACAGAAGATCGACCGGCAGTCCGTCGACCGCCTGAAACTCGATCGGGCGCGCGAGCTGGAGAAACAGGCCCCGCACCCCGCCAAGGTCGGGCATCTTGGCATGCGGCAAGGCTATGCCGCGCCCGAACCCGGTCGAGCCGAGCCGCTCGCGCTCGAGCAGAGCCTCGGCAACCTCGCCCGAATCGAGCCCGAGCGATCGGGCGGCCAGATCGCCGATGTAGGGGAAGAGCGCCTTCTTCGAATCGATCTGCACATGCGCGCGCACGGTGGCGGGATAGAGGAGAGAGGATAGGTTCATGGATCGGATCAAATTCTGTCAAAGCGCCAGAGCCTGCCTCCCTGCACAGGCCGGGGCAGTGGGTCTGGAGATAATCGTGGCAGTCCCCGCCACCCCGGGTCGGGCATCATTGGGCGGGGCCCATAGTCCGGATGGCGGGAAAAATCCAGCCCCTATTGCGGTTCGACCCACCCGATCGTGCCGTCGCGGCGGCGATAGACCATGTTATGCGCGCCGGTCTTGCTGTTGACGAAGAGCAGGGCGTTGGTGTCGCGCAGGTCGAGCATCATCACCGCATCGGACACGCTGCTTTGCGGAATGTCGACGCGCGTTTCGGCGATGATCGCGGGAGCGTCGCCGGCATCATCCTCGTCGCTGCCGCTGTCGAAGACGACATAGCTCGCATTATCCTGGATTTCATCGATCGTCGGCGACGGCTGCGCGCCGTTATTATGATCCTTGAGCCGCCGCATGTAACGCCTCAGCTG
>CAZSMB010000079.1:0-11896 GCA_964607625.1 uncultured Sphingopyxis sp.
GGCGCAAAGCCGACCGATTGTCGTGCGCCTCAGACTTGCCAAAGTGGCCGCTGCTGCCAGTTCGCGGGAAAACCCATCGAACGCGTATCGCCCTCGGGATGGGTCACGATGTGCGCCGCCACATCGGCAAGCCAGGTCGAGTCCGGCGCCACGGTATTGATGACGTGGCCGATCATGCAGATGCCGTTGTAAAGCTTCGCCGGTGCCTGAGTGGCATTCTGGTCGATGGTCGCCTGTAGGGATTTGGGCTTTTGCGCGAGCTTCGGAGGCGTAAGGAAGCCCCGGTTCCACAGCCGGCCGTGATGCGCGCAGATATTTCGGATGTCCGTCACATGGCGGATGAGGGGCACCAGAACGGTCTCCGGCAGACCGAGGGGCGCAGCAATTCGTGTTCGAAGAGCGCGGTCTGCTAGGCTCGAATACCAGCGCGAAAGGTGGCCGAAGGACATCATTTCGGCGACCATCCAGACCGGCGGCAAAGCGGGCAGATCGTAGTTTTGCCGATAATGTTTGATATAGGTCTCGTTCGATCGCCCCACTTCGCCGGCTAGTTTCGAGAGGCGAAGATGATAATCGGTGCGATCGCTATAAAGACTGGCGTCGAGATAGCTGTGCCCGTCGCCGAGCCCGGCGAGATGATATGCCCAACTCCCGCGCAAGGCCACTTCGACATGCTCGGTGCCGCGCATTAGGAGGCGCCGGAGTAGCCGGTCGAAATCATAGAGTGCGGTGACGCGCTCGAAGGTCGTGCCCGGAAGAAAGCGCGGCCCCGCCTGTCCCTTCGGATGTTCGAAATAAAGCCAGTAGGCGCTCAGCCGGTAGTAGCTCACATGGCGGAGCCACGCCTCGGCCGCCGGCTCGTCGGCAACGATCATGCCGTTTGCCCGGAGGTGAGCGATTTGCTGGGTGTAGGTGAGAGTCGGTTTGGAATAGGCGCGTGACATTGACCATCGTCATGCGTCAACGGCGCCCAAAATAAAAGACCCGCCCAGTGTGCATATCCTTGCGGACAGAGGCCGGGCGGGTGCGATTGATACCCACATAGGGTAGGCAAGCGAACAAATCAATAACAAGCGTTGCAGCGCAACACGAAATAGGACCCTTCCACCCCGACATCATCCGGACAAAGGAAGGCACGCCCAAAGGCCCTGCCAAGGGCCGCCACTGCACATCAAGCCGCCGGAATACGAGCCTCCAGTTCGGCGATGCGCTCCGAACAAATCGCATGCACCGCCCGGCCGAGCTCCTCGACATGCGCAGCGAGCCACAGCAGGTCCGCCTCGCTGATGCGATAATGTTTCGAGTAGCGAGCCTTCACATAAGCCTCTTTCAGCTTCTCGAAGCGTGAGCGATCGGCCTTCAACGCGCGGGGCCATGCGTCCACCAACCGCATGTCGATTCGTTCCGCCTGCGTTCGCAGGAAGCCAAGATTGTGAACGTGCGGAGTGTAGAAAGTGCACACCAATAGGACGCAATGATAAAGGCTCTCCGCCGCTTGATGAAGAACAAATGACGCCTGCTTGAATGCGCCTTCGGCGCGTCCTGCCTCATGCATTTTGAAGAATGCGTTTGCCTGAGGCATCCACTCCTCAAAATACTCGCGCGCCATCGCCAGCGCCTGCTCAGGCGTCTTCGGCTTCGGCGTGTGCAATTCCTTATCGTCATATTCGTAGAGCGCGATCCCGTCGCGCGCGACGTCCATGAAGAAATAGCGCCCATGCGCCAGCCCGTCGTTCACCTCCTGCAGGGTGTGAACGATGAAATTCACCGGCGTGTGCAGCGTCTTGTCGATCGCAAGCTCGCGGGTCAGCCGATCCTCGAGCTTGGACCAAAAGTCGATCTTGTCGGTGAGGCGCTTGTCGTTGACGATGATGAGCAGATCGAAGTCCGAGCGATAGCCCTTCGCCGTGTGCGGCTCGTCGACCCAGCCTCCGCGGGCATAACTTCCGTAGAGGATGATCTTGTCGATCCGGCCCTTCTTCTTCCAGCCCATCGTCGAAAGCGCGACGGCATTTTCGAATTCTTCGAAGATGATCGCCTTCACGCGCTCGAGTTCGCGCTGCTTGCTTGCCGGAAGATGATCGAGATCGTTACGCATCGTTCCTTCCTTCTGTGGTCACAAGCTCGCCCGATGGCAAGCATGGTCGGGTCCAGATCGACACCTCATGGAGCCTCGCGGATGCGGAAGTCCCACACCGGAATGCCGAATGCGCGCGCCTTGTCGACGAGATTGTCCTGGATGCCTGTGCCCGAGAAGACGATAAGCCTGGCGGGCATGGCGTCGATCATGCGCTCGTTTCGCTTGAAGGGCGCTGCCTTGCGATGGCGGTTCCAGTCGGGTTGGAATGGCACCTGCGGCACTTTTCGCGCATCGGCCCAGCAGGCAGCAGCGCGTTCGGCGCCGGTCGGGGTTGCGCCGTGGAGCAGGACCATGTCGGCATGACGGGCATGAACCTTGTCGAGCGCCGACCAGATATGCCGATGATCGTTGCATGACGGCCCACCGCTGAAGGCGATGCGCGTGCCCTCGGGGATCAGCGCCTTGGCCTTTTCGCGGAGGCGGCGGTCCATGAAGTCGCGGCTGTCGATTATCGCCGCGGTCATCGTCTGATGGCGGATGCGCGATCCGGTGCGCGGGATCCAGGCCTTGCGGGCATGGATGCGATAATGTTCGGCAGCACATTCGCGGAAAAATTCCATGGCGTCGCGCCGCTCGATCAAGGTGATGCCCTCCGCGATCGCACGTTCGAGTTCGACCGAGCGGATTTCGCTGCCATCCTGCTCGCGCTGGAGATCGCGCTGCGCCGCCTCGTTGCGGTCGAGCTCGCGCTCGATCCGCGTGCCCGCGCCGTGGAAGAGATTGACGACGCCCCAGAGCAAATCTTCGAGATCGGGTTCGATCCGCGTTTCGACGAGGCACCCCGCGAGTGCATCGAAGATGTCGGCAACGGCGCCGCCGGCGAGCCGGTCATCGGGAAGCGGCCGCCCGTCGGGTTCGTCCTCGAAGGGGCGATAGCCGTAGAGCTGCATCTCCTGGAGGAGATGTGCGCTGGCGCAGGGCTCATCGGGCTCGCTACGTTCGGAAAAGTCGGAAAGGTCAGTCATGTGGTGCCTCGGTTCTGGTGGCCGCGCCTCTCGCGGCCTTCGCGGCGACGCCCCCGCGGCGGGGGGTGCGGGTCCGCACCGCGCGGCACGCGCGGCCGAAGCGCCAGCGGAGGATGGCGAGGGTGCGGCTATTTTGTTTCGCGATGCAAAGGGGCGCAGCCCCGGCGGAAAATAGCCGTGCATCCGCCATTGCGACGCCCGCTCCCGCCGCCGCAGTCGCCCTCCAGCGAAGGCCGGAGGCGCGGCTTCCACAGGGAAGCAATAGCCAAAGCGGTCGGACGTTAGATGAAGCGGTGATCGCGATGTCCGAAATAGCACTATATATTTCGGACATGGAAGCGGGCCGCATCGAGCGGCATCAGCCGGGCGCGAAGCCGGGCCGCCATTTCTTCCCGGCCCATCCGAACAAGATCGCTGTTGAAATCGTCGAGCCGCGGATCGAGCGGGACGATCACGATCCCGAGTGGCTCGGCGCGCTCAATCAAGGTCTTCATTGCCCAGGACCCGGCAGCGTCATTGTCGCGCGCGACATAGAGACGGCGCAGCGGTTCGGCGAAATGGATGGCGGCAAGATGCGCCGCCGACAGACCGGCGATCATCGGCATGCCGGGCAGCACCTCGCGTAGCGACAGGATCGTCTCGATACCTTCGCCAGCGGCCATGACGTCCCCTGGAGGTCCGAAACGCACGCCATGTCCGAGCAGAGTCCCCATCGCGCGGCGGGGGCAGGCGACGGGCGCCTTGCCGCCCGCAGGATCAAGCCAGGTGCGATGAACGCCGGAGATTTGACCGACGTCATCGGTCACCGCGGCGATCATGGCCGGCCAGGCGGTCCGGACATCGGGCGCATCGTCGCTCGATGCCCGGTAATAGCAGCGCGGGTGAAAGCGGATGGCACCATTGCCTGGGTCGATATCGATCCCGCGCGATGCAAGATAAGCTGCGGCCAACGTCCCGGCGACTGGCTTCGACGCAGCCCAGAGCCGCCGCGCCGCCGCAGGCGTTCCCATCATAGCCTTGCGCGTTCGCGGCGATCGCGACCCTGTCGGTTCCGGCATCGGCATGCTCAGAAATCGCCGCGCCTCGGCGAGCGTCTCGCGCATGTCGGTGTGACCGCAACTGGCGGCGATGACATCGAGCAGGTCGCCATGTTCGCCGCTCGCGGCATCGGTCCATTTGCCTGACCGACCGCGCGCGTCACTGGACGACGACAGCAACAGATATAGGCTGCGACCCGGCGTCCCCCGGACATCGCCGACAAGCCAGTATCGGCCTTCGCGACGACCGTTCGGAAGATAATGTCGGCAGACGGCCTCGGCATTTTCGGCGAGGCGGCGCGCCAATTCACGGGCTGGACTTTCCATGCGGGGCTCCTTCAAAGGCCTTGCGCCCGCGCAGATGTCGATCGAAAGGCGATCGGCGATCCGCACGGACAGCTCGGCACCGGCAGCCCCTGCCAGCGCGTAGAGCGTCATCTTTTCACAAACGGGGCTTCAGATTCAAGCATGACCTGCCTGCCTATCCAGCGGCGGGAGCCGCGGAACCGGCGGAGTCGAAGCCAGTCCAAACATGGCGGACTGTATCGACCCGCAGGCTAAATCGGCGGATGCCGTGCATCAGGTCGGCATGAGCGGGCGATAACCCGGGTCATCGTCCATTTCTTCGGCCCAGAGCGCCATCTGGAAATCATCGTAGCTGACGCCGCATTGCTCGAGCATCCACGCCGCAAGTTCCGGGTGATCGGCGACCGCCTCGACGAAATCGTCGCCATGCCTGCGCCCGCGGTCGAACCACCAGCCGACCTCTTCCTGGACGGAAGGATCGCGCTCGATCACCAGCTGCGACGCGTCGAGTTCGAGCATGGCTTCGAGCAATTGCTCGCAATGGACGACATCGAGCGTCTCGCGCGGTCCATGCTGACGCTGATAGCCCACCGACAGATTGGTGCATTCGGCGACGATGCCCGCATATTCATTGGTGTCGGTGTAAACCCCCGTGTCGTCGGGCGCGTAGCGGAACCCCTTATTCTGGCGGTTGAGCGCCGCCGCGAGGCTGGTCGCAAAGGCATCGGAGCATGTGCGCCCATAGCTTTGGTGGGTGATGACGTCGCCAAGTCCGGCGCGATCGAGGGCGATCGCCGCGTCGATGTCTGCGAGCAGTTCGGGCGTATGGCGCTCGATCCAGCGCGAGCCGAGGCAGCCCTGCTCCTCGCCGCGGTGGAAGAGGTAGAGGCCGGGACGCGCGGCCGCGATCATGCCGAGCATGATCCACAGCCCCGCGCCGTCGTCGGCGCCGAGCGACATGCCAGCCTTGCCGTCGCACAGCTGCGCGATGCCATGTTCGTCGACGCCCACCGCCTGATGCCCGCCGACGGCCGCGACGGTGTCGACATGGCAGCTCCACAATGTGCGCGGACGATCGCCGATTTCCAGCATCCGGTTGCCGAAAGCATCGGCGCGCATTCCGGGAACCCGGTCGAGATATTCGCGGCAGAAGGCGCGTTCGGTCGCGCTGTCATGGGGCCGAGCCCAGGACAGTATTTCGAGGAGGCCGGCGCGGCCTGCAAGGTCATGGGTCATGGGTCAGGCTCCTGTCTGGCAAGGAATGGCCATCGCGGCCACGGACGCGGCGGCGGCGGGGGCGAGGCCATCGGCCAAGCCTGGCGTTTCGGGAGAATTGCCGTGGGCGCATCCGCAGGCGCAGGGTTCGAGCGGCGGGGATTGCATCGTGTCGAGACGAAGGCGTTCGGCCGCCTCTTGCTCGCGCCTCAGGCGTTCTTCGCGGGCACGCTCCCCGGCTGCCTGCCATTTGGCGACCTCGATTTCGATCGCGGACATTTCATACAGGAACCAATCGCGCGCGAGGACATGGGCATTGGCGAGCGCCGGATCGTCATCGTCGACAGGATCGGGCAGATATTCGGCGCAAAGCCATTCACCGTGATATTCGATGAGATCGGCCGCATGATACCATTCGCCCGACGCGTCGCATTTCCGGCAGCAGGTCGCTAGCCACCATTCGCCGCGATCTTCGAGATAGACCGCACCGAAGGCCTCGACATAACCGTCAAGCACGTCATGCTCATCGCCATCGGCAAACACCGTGATGAAGGTTTCGGCATCGCTGTAGCTGCGCTCATTATGCGCGCAGAAGACCGTGTGATCGGTGAAGCAATTATAGCACCATTCTTCCGACGAGCCGTCGCCGAAATACACATCCTCGTGCGGCGTCGTTTCGCGGTCGCACCGCGGGCAGTACCAGCATCGGTCGCCCAGCCCGTTGGTATTTTCGGACGGGATTTCACCATGACCGATGATGAGATATTCGCCGTCGTCGGCGAGGTCATCGCCGGCATCGATATAGGGAACAACGAAACTGCCGCCGTCGACGAGGCGCCGGATGCGCGCGCCATTGAGGCTGCCCTTGGCATAGCCCGCATTTTCGAGCAGCAGCTTGAGCCGCGATACATCGCCATAGATGCTGGTGTAGATTTTGAGCTCGGGCCACACCACGCTGCGCGCGCGGGCATCGTCGCGGGCGCCGATATAGGCGAGCGCCGTGTCGGGACCGGCATAGACGCGCACCGGGTGGCAATAGCTCTCGAAGTCGCCTGCGCCATGCGACATGCAGCTGCCGGGACCGCCAACATAAACCTCCTCGATTTCGTCGGCGTCCTGCGTGATCTTGAGCGCATCTTCCGCGAGCTGAACCGAGAGCCGGGCGCACCAGCCCTCGATCGCATTGTTGTCGAGATGGGCCGAAAAGAAGCGATGAAGATAGCGGCCCGGCGACATGACGAGCTGCCGGTCGACCTCACCCTTCGCGGCATTCTCGGTGAAAGCGATCTTGCCCGCCTGCTCGGTCGAGACATGGCAGAAATGCTCGTCATGCTTCTCCTGATACCAGGGCTCCTCATGCCAGGGCGTCGGCGCATAGGTGCCGTCGGCGAAGCGCAATTTCTCGCGGACCGGCCAGTCGACGTCGCCGATTTCGGCGCCGGCGAGCGCGATACGGAGCTGCGCATCGGGCGCGCGGAGGAGAAGCTGCTTCCGCGCGGCTTCGGCTTCGTCGAACGAGGACCAGAGATATTGCTGGTCGCCATTGGGTGCGAAAAGGAATTCAATCGTAACCGGCCGCCACTCGGCTTCCGAGTGCGGGCAAAGGATTTGAAACTGTGCCATGGATGGGACTCCGCGCAGCCGCGCGCGAGCCCCGAAGAGGAGCGAGCACGGGCCGCATTGCTGTTGGGGTGGCGCAGGGTCAGCGAGGGTCGGGGTCAGCGTCCGGACTGCGGGCCGTGACCGGCCCCGGATCGCGTCAAGCCGTCAAAGGGCGACTTTCCCGGATGCGGCTGCGCCGTGAAGGATATCCGGCGGGGGATGCGCCCCCGCCAGATGGCTCACTCGGCCGCGACGGGCAGTTCGGCGACGCCAGGATCGCCCTCGTCGGCATCGACGGGCACCGCCGTTTTACCGCCGTCCGGATCGATGTCGTCCATACCCGGCGTTCGCATCGGCGCCGGGAGCCAGGTCGTTTCTTCGACCAGCCGCTCGGCCTCGCGGGCCATGTCGGCTTTCTTGAGATGGCCGATCATCTGGGCAGCTTCGTCGCCGCGCGCCTCGGCGACATCGGCGAGGATCTGCGGCTTGGTCACACCGCTGAAATAGCCTGCCGCGGTCGGCCGCCACCCCGCGCCATGCACATCGAGCCCCGCAGCCAGCGCGAGGACATGGCTGTGGGCTATGCGGCGCTCGACGCCATGCGCCGAGATGCGGCCATTGTCATATTTGGGAACGACCTCGGCCTGGGCGTTGATGCAGAGCGACGCGCAATGCGCCAGGAGCTGCGACTGCTCCTCCCCATCGAGGGTGAGCAGAAAGCTCCACACTTCCTTGTCCGACTGCGGCAGCCGATCCTTCCATGCCGCTGCGCGCGCGTCGATCGCCTGCGCGGGCGCGCAGTCGCGCAAACCGCTCGGGGCATTGGAAAAGGAGACCCGGTTCGCCGCGATCTGGACACAGCATTCGCGGCTGAAGCTGTAGAAACAGCCCAGCACGAGGACGTGGAGAACGGCGGCGAAAGCGAGCGCCGGGTCTTGCGCGACCCTGTCCTGCAGCGCGAGGGTGCGCCAGGCCGTGAGGTCCGAGACGAGACGGTCGGGGAGCGGGCGCAGCCCGCCCGCTTCTTCGGCACCTTCGGCGTCATCCTGAGCCTTCACGGGTTCGCCATCGCTGCCGGTGGAGCGCGTGGTGCCGCCCGGCCCCGACGCGCTGTCGTCGCCGAGTCCCTCCTGCAGTTGATCCTCGGGTTTCACGAAGCCGCGCTCGACGCGCACCGACCCATCGCGGTCGAGCGAGACGAATGCCCCCGCCATCGCCATGTCCTCAGGAGCGAAGATCAGCGGACGGTCGACCAAAGCACCGAGTTCGGCATCGATCGCCTCGATCCGCGCATGCACCTCGTCGGGCACGTCGTGCGCATCGGCCCATTCATCGCCGAGTCCCTCGCCTTCGGCTTCAAGCTCGGCGACGCGGGCTGCTTCCGCTTCGGTCATCGCGACCTCTTCGCGGTCGATCTCGCGAAACCCGCGCGTCGCGTCCCACGGCAGGTCGATAGCGGTCGTCACCCATTTCCAGCCCTCGGCGAGGATGCGCGCGCCCTCGGCTTTCAGCTTGGCATCGACAAGCCGGTCGAGAAGCGCGGGGTCGGTGAGCCAGCCGCCGCCATCGGATTCGAACAGGTCGCGCGCGATGCTGCCGCCCGCTTCGAGATAGGTGTCGAGACCGACGAAGCAGGCCCTTTTGTCACCCGCGCGAACGCTGTTCTCGGTGAGCTTCTGGCGGATCCAGGTCGCCGACTTGTTGAAGCTATGTTCGAGCTGGTCCCAGACCTCTTCCTGCTGCGCATGGTCCTCGGCGATGGTGAAGGCCATGAGCTGATCGAGCGTCATCGCCTCTTCGGCGTAAAGCGCGTGCAGCCTGGGCGAGACACCGGCGAGCTTCAGGCGCTGGCGCACTGCGGCGGGGGTGGTGTGAAAATGCGCGGCGATTTCCTCGATGCCGGCGTCCTTGTCGACCATCGCCTGCATCGCGCGAAATTCGTCGAGCGGATGCAGCGCCTCGCGAAAGCTGTTTTCAGCGAGGCTGTCCTCTTCGGCGAGTATGTCATTGGCCGCACCGCCCACGACACAGGGGATCGGCGCGTCCTTCGCGAGCCTTTTCTGCTTCACCAGCAGTTCGAGCGCGCGAAAGCGCCGGCCTCCGGCCGGAATTTCGAACTGCCCCGTTTCCTGCCCTTCGCCATCGAGCAGCGGTCGCACGTTGAGGCTCTGGAGCAATCCGCGGCGGGCGATGTCCGCCGCCAGCGTATCGAGCGATACGCCTGCCTTCACGCGCCTCACATTGGCCTGCGACAGGCGCAAGCGGTCGAGAGGAATGTCGCGCGACGGGGCGAGGGTGATTTTCGGAAGCGCTTTGGCCATGGGCCTTCTCCATGACGGGCCGCCGAGAGACACTCTCCCGGCTCCTGAAACCCGTCACGAAGCCCCTGCTTCCCTCTTCCTCGAACGGGGCCGCCACCGGCGGCCCCGAACAAGTCCGCGGCCTCAGCCCCGCCGCGAAGGCCGGCGCGCCGCTGCGTGCAGGCGCTGCTCGCCAAGGATGATCGAGCCCGCCGCGCGCGCCGCTTCGGCATAGACCGACAGGGGATGGCGCGCCTCGAAGTGGAGGTCGCGCTCGATGCCGAGCCCGAAGGGCAGGCGCACGCCCTCGAGTTCGGCGGCCGAGAAACTGCCGAGTTCGGGACAGCCGAACCCCAGGTCCGCAAGACCGAACAATATGCCGTCGGCATCGATCTCGGTTGCGAGCCAGGTGGCGGCGCCGACGGGGCTGAAGAAGCGCACGACGGGCTTGGGATCGGGTTCGCGCGCGCCGCGCGCGATCGCGTCGTGCCTTGCGGCAGCATTGGCAGCGAGCGCGGCGGCGATGTCGGGAGTGAGGAGTTTCATGCCGCGATCCTCCCCCTGAAATCTTTGCCGCGGCGGCAAGGCTTTGCTTGATGGTTCATTTCGCTTCTCCGCGGGGGACCGGCAGCAAGCCTCTCTCGCCGCACTCCGTCCGCCACGCGGTCCGGCAACCCTCGCGCTCGCTCGCGGCGGCCTGCCGCCGCGGGACCGAGGATCATGGACAGGCCCAGCCGTGCGCAGCGGGCTTGTCATGTTGTTCTTCCTATGTTCTCATATGAGCATGGACAGGATCGATACCGCCCGAGTCGCAGAAACCCTGCTTGCCGCTCCCGGCTGGGCGCGCGTGGGCCTCACCGCACCTACAAGTCACATGCGCGTCGAAGCGGCGTTCGAGCTCGCCCGCGTCATCGTCGAGAGCGTGGGTGGAAGCCCCGAGCCCGCGCATATCGACCAGCTTGGGCTTTCGCTGTGACGTGGGCGGCTGGACCAGAGAAGGCGGGCGGCGCGCGACGCATCTGTTCGAGGCGGCGGCATGGTATCAGGCGGTCAGGCCGGTGTGCCGCTGCGGCCATAGCGCGACCTTCGATCCTTATGGTCTGTGGTGGAAGTTCCAGCGCAAGATGTGGGACGATGATCTTGGCAAGGCCCGTGAAAAATTCTGGTGCGCGCGCTGCAAGGCACGGACCGGCAAACGTATTCGGCCGATCCGGCTCGAACTGGTCGCGCCGAGCAAGGACGATATCCAATTGCCCATGCCCGACGAACGCGAATGGAAGCGCGCGCTGAGCCGCTTCCGCGCCTAGGAGACTGTCCGATGGACATCGAGAATGACGACGCCCTGGTGGGGATCGGAAAGCCGCACCGGGTCATGATCTGGGACGGCAATCAGGAACGCGAGAAGGAGCTTCACTGGGGCCTGCCGTCGCGTGATCCAGACATTTTCCAGATCCCGCTGCTCAAGTCCGAGACCGCGATCATCGACCGTCCGTGCCTGCTGCTTGCCAATGAGTTCGGCCTGGTGAAGCGCGGCAAGACGGTCTATTCGGCAAGCCTCATCGGCGAACCCTTCCTATGCATCGCGGCAACATGGCGTCCCGGGAACCGCGATTGGCCCGACAGTTTCGCGGCGCTCACCGTCCCCGCCTATGCCGATCTTGCCCATCATAAGGACCGCCATGTCGGGGTGGTTCATCCTGACGACCTTTTCGACTGGCTGATGGGAAGGCGACCACCGCTGGACTTGCTGCGGCCCTTCCCCAAGAATAGCTTCAGGATCGCGCCGCCGATCCAGCAGAATTTCGACGACCTGCTCGGAGCGGCCTGACGGAGGGCCGCCCCATGTGCAACCTGGTGACGCTGAATTCGACGGTCGACGAGGTGGCATCCTATTTCAAATCGCGCCGGCCGCAGGCCACCAACGCATCGCCCGGCGACGTCTATCCTGGCGGACAGGGTTTCGTGGTGAGGCAGGACGGCGGCGAACGCGTTCTTCAGGCCATGACCTGGGGCTTCCCGGTGCGCCTCAAACATATGAAACCGACCAGCAAGCCGAAGCCGGTCAACAATGCGCGCGACGACAAGCTGATGTCCTTCTGGCGCCCCTGGTTCACCGCGCCCGCCAATCGCTGCCTCATCCCTTTTACCTCCTTCGCCGAAGCCGAAGGCGAGAAGGGCAAGATGACGCGAACCTGGATCAGCGTCACCGACCAGCCGCTTGCCGCATGGGCGGGTCTCTGGCGGCCGACCGACGAATGGGGCGATTGCTATACCGGCGTGATGGTCGATGCGACCGAGGAACTGTTCCACATCCATGATCGCATGCCCGTT
>CAZSMB010000080.1:0-11784 GCA_964607625.1 uncultured Sphingopyxis sp.
CGACAGCGGTCCCGGCGAGCCGGAGTCGAGAGAGACTTGAAAGCCTCCCTCCTCCCTTGAAGAGCAGGTGGCTTTATGACCATTCGCCACCCCCAGACAGAACGATCTCTGCCGATTTGCCCGGAACGGCCCAAAACGACCGATTGCGGTCCTTCCTCTCTCGTCACCCCGGACTTGATCCGGGGTCCATTAGGCGCAGCGTTGCATGAATGGATCCCGGATCAAGTCCGGGATGACGAATGGCGGTGAACGACTGAAGTTGGCCGTAGGTCATTAGGTATGCCCACTTTGTCATTCCCGCGAAAGCGGGAACCCAGGGCGGAGTTGCGCAACCCTGGATCCCCGCTTTCGCGGGGATGACAAAAGTTGGCAATGGCAGCTTCCCACCCCAATCCGGACATCCGACGCGAAAAAATGCTGTCCTACATTGTCTGCCTGTGTCAGCCTTCGTTTCGGCTCTTTCATTCGGTGGATAAAGGCGGTCACGGCCCGGTTTACCGATGCGGGCGGGAGCCGGCGCGGCGTGGTCGCCGAATGCGCCCGGCCGGCGGCTGCACAAGGCTGAACTTTGCTGAACTTTGAAGCAACCACGCGGAACCGGCCCGCGACGATGGCAGAGGTCGAGCGGTTGCGGTCCCTTACTCCAACGTCATCCCGGCGCAGGCCGGGATCTCGCCGGTGCGTAAAACCGTTAGGGTGATATCTCGGCCTGCCGGGATCCCGGACAACGGATGGTCCGCGCCCCACCCAAAGCTGTCGCGCACGTTGGTGGTCGCGCACGGTGGTGAACGGGTTGGTTGCCCACAAGGAAAGGGCGCCGCCTTGCGGCGACGCCCTGACATTGTCCACGGGAGGGGACGTTATTGCGCGTTGGCGACGTCCGACTGCGTGACCGGCGCGATGCGGATTTCGACGCGGCGGTTGCACTGGCGGTCGGTTTCGGTCGTTTCGGGGACGCATTTGAGCTGCGATTCACCGTAGCCGAGCGTCGCCATGCGGGCGCGCTGGACGCCGCGACTGGAGAGGTAGTCGGCGACCGACGCTGCGCGGCGTTCGGACAGGCCCTGGTTATAGCTGTCGCTGCCGGTCGAATCGGTGTGGCCGTAAATGTCGATATAGGTGCTCGGATATTCGCCGAGGGTCGACGCCACGCTGTCGAGTGCGCTGCGGAACTGGCTTTTCACCACCGCGCTGTTGGTGTCGAACGTCACGTCGCCGGGCATGTTGAGCACGAGCTGGTCGCCCTGGCGCTCGACGTCGATGCCGGTGCCTGCGGTGCGTTCGCGCAGCTTCTTTTCCTGCTGGTCCATGTAATAGCCGACGCCCGCGCCGGCGACCGCGCCGATACCCGCGCCGACGATTTCCTCGGTCCGGCTGTTCTTGCCGCCGATCAGGTCGCCGAGCAGATAGCCGCCAAGGGCGCCGCCGACGCCGCCGATCGCGGCCTTTGAAATCCTCTTCTCTCCGGTCACCGGGTCGGTGACGCAGCCGCCGAGCGCGAGCGCGCCCATGGCGGCGATGGTGGTGAGCTTGATCGTCCTGCTGTTCATTCGTGTCGCTCCCTATTGCGATGGCGCTGGTCCAACGCGCCATCATCCATGGCGATAACATCTGGCCGCGCATCTGGTTCCAAAATCTTCCTGAACGCCCGCTGAGCGCCGGCCATTGTGCATCGCCGCGGCTTTGCCCTATAGGAGCGCGATGACCGATCCTAGCAGGGGCCCGGCGCACGCGCGCCCGCTGAGCCGCCCATGACCCCCTTTCCCTGGTCGGACGTCGCGATCATCGCGGTCCTTATCCTGCTGAATGGCGTGTTCGCCATGTCCGAACTTGCGATCGTTTCGGCGCGTGGCCCGCGGTTGCAGGCGGCCGAGAAGCGCGGCAGCCGCGGCGCCGCGCTCGCGCGCCAGCTGGCCGCCGATCCCGGACGGTTCCTGTCGACGGTGCAGGTCGGAATCACGCTGATCGGTATCCTTGCCGGCGCCTATTCGGGGGCCAGCCTGGGGCAGCCGGTCGCCGACCGGCTCCAGGCCTGGCTGGACCTCGACCCCGGTACCGCGCGCACCGCGGGCTTTGCGGTCGTGATCGGGCTGACCACCTATGCCTCGCTGATCGCCGGCGAGCTGGTCCCCAAGCAATTCGCACTCCGCGCGCCCGAGCGTATCGCGACGACGATGGCGCTGCCCATGCTCTGGCTGTCGCGCATCGCCGCGCCGCTCGTCTGGCTGCTCGACGCGAGTTCGGCGCTCGTCTTTCGCCTCTTCGGCCTCAGCCGCGAATCGGAAGACCGGGTCACCGCCGAAGAATTGCACCTGATCGTCGCCGAAGCCTCGAAATCCGGCGTTATCGAGGAAAGCGAGCGCGCGATCATCTCGGGCGTCGTGCGGCTTGCCGACCGCCCGGTGCGCGAGGTGATGACGCCGCGAACCGACGTCGACTGGATCGACATCGCCTCCGATGCCGACGCGGTGCGCGCGAAACTGCTCGAAACGCCCCACACGCGGCTTCCCGTCGCGCGCGGTTCGGTCGACGACATCGTCGGCGTCGTCCAGGCGCGCGACATCGCCGCCGCGCTGTTCCGCGGCGAGCCGCTCGACCTGGAACGGTTGATGCGCCGCGCGGCGGTGATGCACGACCAGATCGACGCGATGGATGCGCTCGAAACCCTGCGCGGCGCCGAGGTGCCGATGCTGTTCGTCCACGACGAATATGGGCATTTCGAAGGGCTGGTGACACCGGCCGACCTGTTGTCCGCGATCGCGGGCGAATTCGCCTCCGACCAGGATATCGGCAGCGAACCCTTCGTCACGGAGCGCGAGGACGGCAGCCTGTTGATCGCCGGGTCGATGCCCGCCGACCAGATGGCCGACCGGCTGGGGATCGAGCTGGGCGACGACCGCGACTATGCGACCGCGGCGGGCCACGCGCTCGCAATCCTGAAGCATCTGCCCAAGGAAGGCGAGAGCTTCACCGATCGCGGCTGGCGCTTCGAGATCGTCGACATGGACGGCCGCAAGATCGACAAGCTGCTGGTCAGCGAAGTCCGGCGGCCAGAGAGCGAGACCGAAAGCGACTAGGGTCCTGACCCTAGGCGAAGGTGCATTGGCCGCCTTTCGTCACACCCGGAGCAAAGCCGGCCGGCCGTTATCCCGGCCGGAGCGAAGCAGCCCTCGGCGAGCGGGTCCGGTGCGACGATCGCTGGAGATGGCTTCGTCGCTGCGCTTCGCACAATGACGACGCGATGCCGCACCGGGACTATCCAGGCGATCAGAGCTCGCCGCCGAGGGCCCCATATTTGGCCTCGAACCCCGCCTTGTCGCGGCGGGCGAGATAGCTCGCCTGATCGACCCAATCGTCGCGAACGATCCGGCCGGCGAAATTGCCGAGTTGGGGATCGATTGCCGCAATGTCGGCATCGGTCCAGCCGGCAATCTGTTCGAAGCGGCTAACACCGAGATCGTTCAGCAGCTTGGCAAGTTTCGGCCCCACGCCCTTGAGCAGCTGAAGATTGTCGGCCGGTGCCGCGGGGGAGGCGGGCGGGGCGGGTTCGGGCGCGGGCCTGGGGGCCGGAGGCGCTGCCTCGGCCGGGGTGGGCGGCGGCGGCGTGTTCGCGACCGGCGCGGGCGCCGGAGGAGGCGCGGCGACGGGCGCCTTTTTGAAGGCGGGTTCGGCGGCAACGATATCGGGCTTTGCCGGCTCGAGCGGTTTCGCCGGCCTGGCCGGTTCGACCGACGGAGGCGCCACCTCTTCGGGCTTGCGCCGCGCGAGAAGCCACCAGACGAGCGCAATGACCACGATCAGCGCGATCAGCGCGACGATCCAGTTGTCCTGAAGCCAAGTCATCAATATCCCCTTGTCCTGCGGGTGCCCCACCGTGTTTCAAGCCTATCGGCTGGCTGGCGCCGGGTCCAGCCCGAGCCGGTTCAGCCGCGCCCGGACGGCGCCGGGGCCTGTCTCAATCGCTTTCGCGCTCGATTTCGCGCCAGCCGATATCGCGGCGGCAGAAGCCGGTGGGGAAGTCGATGCGGTCGAGCGCCGAATAGGCGGTGGCCCGGGCCTCGGTGACGCTCTTGCCCGTCGCGGTGACGCTCAGCACGCGTCCACCCGCGGCGACGATCGCCCCGTCGGCACGCGCCGTGCCAGCATGAAAAACGCGCACGCCGCCTTTTTCGGCATCGGCGATCCGGCGAATCGCGCCGCCCTTTTCGGGGGTTCCGGGATAGCCGTTCGCGGCCATCACGACGGTCAGCGCATAGTCGGCGGCAAAGTGCGGCGGTTCGGCGCGCGTCACGTCGCCGGTCGCGGCGGCATGGAGGAGTGCCGCAAAATCGCCCTTGAAGCGCATCATCAACACCTGGCATTCGGGATCGCCGAAGCGGCAATTATATTCGATCAGCTTCGGTCCTTCGCCGGTCAGCATCAACCCGGCGAAGAGCACGCCGACATAGGGCGTGCCGTCGGCCGCCAGTGTCGCAACGGTCGGGCGGATGATGCGGTCCATGACCTCTGCCTCAAGCGCATCGGTCAGCACGGGCGCGGGGCTGTAGGCGCCCATGCCGCCGGTGTTCGGGCCGGTGTCGCCTTCGCCGACGCGCTTGTGATCCTGGGCGCTGCCGAAGGCAATAACGCCGGTGCCATCGGAGAGGGCGAAGAAGCTCGCTTCCTCGCCGGTCAGAAATTCCTCGATGACGACTTCGGCGCCCGCACCGCCGAACGCGCCGGCGAACATGTCGTCGATCGCGGCGGTGGCCGCCTCGCGCGTTTCGGCGATGATCACGCCCTTGCCCGCTGCCAGCCCGTCGGCCTTGATCACGACGGGGATGTCGAATCCCTCGAGCGCCGCATGCGCTTCGTCCGCCGAGGTGCACCGGACATAGGCGGCGGTCGGAATGCCCGCGCGCGCGCACAGATCCTTGGTGAAACCCTTCGATCCTTCGAGCTGCGCCGCCGCGGCGCCGGGGCCGAAGACCGCGACTCCCGCTTCGCGCAGCCGGTCGGCGAGCCCCGCGACGAGGGGCGCTTCGGGGCCGACGACGACGAACTCGATCCCGTGGACGCGCACCAGTGTCAGCAGCCCGTCGAGGTCGTCGGCGGCGACGGGCAGGCATTCGGCGTGCAGCTCGATCCCCGGATTGCCCGGCGCGGCATAAAGCTTGTCGCAGCTCGGCGATTGTGCGAGCTGCCACGCGAGTGCATGTTCGCGGCCCCCCGAGCCCACAAGCAGGATATTCATGTCAGTTCCTTTTCCCGATCCGGCGTCCGATGACGACACGCCCGCGCGGCTGTTAGCCGAGGCGGGGACCCACGACAATCAATTGAGTGGGCTGCCGTCCGGCGACGGGGCACCGGCGCTGTCGGTGAGCCAATTGTCGGCGGCGATCAAGCGCACCGTCGAGAGCGGGTTCGCACGGGTGCGCGTTCGCGGCGAGCTGTCGGGCGCGAAGCGTGCGGCGTCCGGGCATTTCTACGCGGGTCTGAAAGACGACAATGCCCTGATCGACCTGGTGATGTGGAAGGGGCAGGCGGCGCGACTCGCCTTTCGTCCCGAGGACGGGATCGAGGTGATCGCGACCGGCAAGCTGACCACCTATCCCGGCCGTTCCAAATATCAGCTCGTCGTCGAAAGCCTGGAGGTCGCGGGCGAGGGCGCGTTGATGCTGCTCTTCGAAAAGCTCAAGGCGCGACTGGGCGCGGAGGGGCTGTTCGACCAGGCCAGGAAGCAGGCGCTGCCCTTTCTGCCGCGCACGATCGGCGTCGTGACCTCGCCGACCGGGGCGGTGATTCGCGACATCCTGCACCGGCTTGCCGATCGGTGCCCCAGTCATGTGATCGTCTGGCCGGTGCTGGTCCAGGGCGACGGCGCCGCCGCGCAAGTCGCACGCGCGGTGCGCGGATTCGACGCGCTCCCCCCGGGCGGACCGGTCCCGCGCCCCGACCTGGTGATCGTCGCGCGCGGCGGCGGCTCGATCGAGGATCTGTGGGCGTTCAACGAGGAAGCGGTGGTGCGCGCGATCGCCGAGTGCCGCATCCCGACGATCAGCGCGGTCGGGCATGAAACCGACGTTACGCTGGCCGATTATGCCGCCGACGTGCGCGCCCCGACCCCGACCGCGGCGGCCGAGATGGCGGTGCCGGTGCGCGCCGAACTCGCGGCGCAGCTCGCGACCTGGCGCGGGCGGATGGCGGGCGCGGCGAGCCGGCACCAGGCGCTCGGCCGCGAGCGGCTGATCGCGCTCGCCCGTCACCTGCCGCGCCGCGATGCGCTCTATGCGCCGCAGCGCCAGCGGCTCGACGACGCCGGCGACCGGCTCGACCGCTGCCAGCGCCACCGGCTCGACGTGCTCGGCGAGCGGCTCGCGACGCGGGCGGCGGCGCTGCGACCGTCGCTGCTGGGGCGGCGCTGGGATCGCGACCGGGCGAAGATCGAGGGACTGGCCCGGCTGCTGGTGTCGCTCGACCCGCGCGCGCTGCTCTCGCGCGGCTATGCGATGGTGCGCGACGCCGACGGTGCGATCGTCGCGACCTCGGCCGCGGCGCGGGCGGCGGGACATATGCGCCTGCAGTTCGCCGACGGCGACGTTCCCGTGGCGGTCGAGGGCGCCGTGCCGCCGCCGGCCCAGCCGAAGGCGACGGGGCGCAAGGCCGCTCCCGCGGCGCCGGGAAAAGGGCAGGGGGAATTGTTCTGACGGCGGACGGGGTGGCCGCGCGCGCCGATGCTGTTATAGTCGCAATCCCGTTCCCGCTTCGTCCAATGGATTTCAAATCATGCTGATCGCCAGCCGCAATCGCCTCGCCCGCCTGGAATATGGCCCCAACGGCTATCGCATCCTGTCGCCGGGCGACCATGTGCTGTGCGCGGTGACCGGGGTACCGATCGGCCTCGACGAGCTGCGTTACTGGTCGGTGTCGCGGCAGGAGTCCTATGCCACCGCCGCGATTTCGGTGCAGGCGGCGCTGGGCGGTGCCGCGAAGGCATGAGGCCGCGGCGCGCCGGGCTTCGTCACGCATCCGCGCTGCCGCTGCTGGCCGTGCTGGCGAGCTGCGTCCCCGCGGCGGAGGCGCCCGTCGAGCCGGCACCGGCACCGGTCGTGCGCCCCGCCCCCGCGTCGCCGCCCGTCGCGCCGCCCGCCCCGCCACCGATTGCGCCCGCAGACGCCGATTTCACCATCTTGCGCGGGACGCCGGTGCAGGGCGGGATGCTGATCGGCCGGGTCCCCGAAACGACGCGCACGCTGGCATTTGATGGCAAGGCCATTCCCTTCGCCGCCGACGGCGGGTTCCTGATCGCCTTCGATCGCGACGCGCCGACGGCCGAGCGCCTGGTCGCGACGCTGGCCGACGGGCGCCGGATCGAGCGCGATTTGAGCATCGCCGCCGGCGACTGGCGTATCGAGCACATCAACGCCCCCTATCGTGGCGGCGCGTCGAGCGATGCCGAGTTCCAGCGCCGCCGGCCGGCCGAACTCGCGCAGATCGCCGAAGCGCGGCGCGTCGATCACGATGTCGACGGCTGGCGCCAGCCATTCCGCTGGCCCGCGACGGGGCGGCTGTCGGGCTTTTTCGGATCGCAGCGCGTCTATCAGGGCAAGCCGGGCAGCTATCACGGCGGCACCGACATCGCAGTGCCCGCCGGCACGCCCTTCTATGCGCCCGCCGACGGTGTGGTGACGCTCGCCGCGACAACGCCCTTCACGCTCGAGGGCAATTTGCTGATCGTCGATCACGGCATGGGCCTGAACAGTGCGTTCCTCCACTGCCAAAGCCTCGACGTGAAGGTCGGCGACCGGGTGGTGCAGGGGCAGAGGCTGGGCACCGTCGGGCAGTCGGGACGCGCGACCGGGCCGCATCTCCACTGGGGCCTGAAGTGGCGCGACGCGCGGCTCGACCCCGGCACGCTCGCGGGACCGATGCCCCGCTGATTCTCGCGTTGGCTGCGCTGCACAATCGTAACCATTGAAACAAAATTTCGCGAAATGACGAGGCGCGAGACCGAGTGTTGCGCTCGCTCTCGGCGATGTTGCAAATACGTCACAATCGGTTCGGAAACCGCAGAAACAAAGGGGAAATCCCTTTACTCAACATGAATGAAGGGTCATCCCGAGCGCCATCGGGGTGTCTGGTGTCGCGGGCGATTCAGTCTGCGCGCGCAATTCATCCAGGTAATTCAGCCACCAGTAGCAAGGGACTGCACTGTGAAGAAAACCCATTTTTCGAAGCTGAAATTGAGCGTCGCGCCCGTCGTTTTGGGTGTCGCGCTGGTTTCGGCTCCCGCCTTTGCGCAAAATGCGCCCGCGGATGATGAGGGCGCAGCCGCGGCTGACGACGCGATCGTTGTCACCGGTTCGATTCTGCGCCGCACCGATGCCGAAGCGCCTTCGCCGGTTACCGTGCTGAGTGCACAGACGCTGGATGAGCGCGGCATCAACACTGTCGCCGAAGCTGTTCAGCGCCTGTCGGCCAACGGCGCGGGTACGATCACCCAAGGCTGGAACACCGGCTTCAACTTCGCTTCGGGCGCGAACGCCCCGGCGCTGCGTGGCCTGACCGTGCAGTCGACGCTGTCGATTTCGGACGGCCTGCGCATGGCCCCGTATCCGCTCGCGGATGACGGCCAGCGCAACTTCGTCGACCTCAACACCATTCCCGACGCCGTTGTCGAGCGCATCGAAGTGCTGCGCGACGGTGCGTCGTCCACCTATGGTGCCGACGCAATCGCGGGCGTGATCAACGTGATCACCAAAAAGGAAATCCAGGGCCTGCACATCGGCGGCTCGCTCGGTATTTCGCAAAAGGGCGATGCCGGCGAACAGCGCGTCGACGTGACGTGGGGTTACGGTGACCTCGCCGATCAGGGTTTCAACTTCTACGTCAGCGGCGAATATCAGAAGCAAGACGCGCTGCAGGCGCGTGATCGCGGCTATCCGTTCAACACGCAGGACTGGACTGGCATCTGTGGCGACAGCGGCAGCTGCATGGCGAACCTCAACTGGAACGGCTACACGCCCGAGAGCGACAGCTTTAACGGCCTGATCAGCATTCCCGGCGTGACTCTCGTTCGCCCGGTGAATCCTACCAATCCGAACACGGGCGGTGGTCAGTTCGAATTCCTGAACCCGGCGGCGGGCTGCCGCGGATGGCCGACCCAGACCAACACCACTGGATCGACCACTGCGCCGGCTCAGGGTGCTTGCGAGGTCAATTTCCAGAGCGCCTATATCCAGCTTCAGCCGCAGATCGAGCGCAAGGGTCTGACGGCCCGCTTTACTGCCAATGTTGGTGACCGCGCGCAGGTTTATGCGATCGCGAACTATTATAACACCAAGACCGAGGCATCGTTCACGCCGCTCGGCTTCAACGGAACCCCGACTCCGCCGAACCAGGGTGCGATCGCGTACAACGTGATGCTCCCGGTCTATGTCTGCGCCGCCGGCGTCGGCACATTCGACGGTACGGGAACGGGCTGCGATGCCACCAACGGCGTCCTCAATCCGTACAACCCCTATGCAGCTGACGGACAGACAGCACAGGCGTTCGTCCGTTCGACTCGCGGTCGTACCGTCAACACGAGCTCGCGCTCGCTGCGCGGCGTTCTCGGTGTCGAAGGCAGCTTCGGTGACGATTGGCGCTATTCGGCCGACTTCACGGCGTCGGAAGTTCGCCTGAAGCGGAATCAGGCCAACTACCTGATCCCGCAGCGGATCATGGACGTTGTTGCTCGCGGCGAACTGAACCTCTTCGATCTCGACGCCAACTCGGAAGATGTGTGGGATTATATCAGCCCGCTCAACAAGACGACGTCGGTTTCGAGCCTTTGGCAGGTCCAGGGCAACATCGCGAAGGACCTGTTCGAACTCCCCGGTGGGCCGCTGCAGGTGGCGGTCGGCGTGTCGTATCGTCATGAATCGATCGATGCACCAAGCGCCAATCCCGGTACGCTGCCGAACGACAACCAGTATGATCGTTACTACTCGATCAACGCGGTTGGTACGGCAGGCAGCCGTAACGTGAAGTCGGCATTCTTCGAAATCAACGCGCCCATCGTCGACCAGTTCGAACTCACCGGTTCGGGCCGATACGACGACTATTCGACGGGTCAGTCGAACTTCTCGCCGAAGGTTGGTTTCAAGTTCACGCCGGTGAAGCAAGTTGCTCTTCGCGGCACCTACTCGAAGGGTTTCCGCATTCCGAGCTTCAACGAAGCCTTCGGTCTGCCGACCACCGGTTACGTCACGCAGACGGTCAACTGCGCTACTGCAGCGGCATTCTGTGCGGCGCACGGCAACAACGCTTATGCGACGAACCCCTATTCGGTGGGTCTGACGTCGACGGGTAACCCGTCGCTGGATCCGGAAAAGTCGACGTCCTACACGTTGGGCGCGATCTTCGAACCGGTTCGTAACGTCAGCCTGACGGTCGATTACTGGCGCATCAAGGTCAACGGCCTGATCGGTTCGCCGAGCGGCCAGGGTGATGCCATTGCGCAATACTATGCCAACAATGGTGTCGTCACCGTCCCGGGTTACACCGCTGTTCCGGGTACGCCCGATCCGGCAAACCCGAACGCGCTGCCGCTGCTCGGTTTCTTGCAGAGCTCGTTCACCAACCAGGATAGCCAGGTTGTGAGTGGCATCGACTTCGGCGCCAACATCAGCCTGCCGATCGGCAGCTCGATGACTTTCCGCAGCAACTTCGATGCTTCGTATCTGATGAAGTATGACCTCACGCGGTCGGACGGCACCGTCGAAAGCTATGACGGTACGCTCAGCCCGTGTAACATCACGTCGTGTTCGGGTGCTCCGAAGTGGCGTGGTAGCTGGCAGAATACGCTCGAAATCAACGACACCACCCTGTCGCTGACCGCCTATTACACCAAGGGGTATGATACGGCGTCGGTCGACTTCGGCGGCATCCCCGGTGATTGCGACTTCAACGCTGCCAACCACGTGTCGACGGCGACCTACGAAGACGGAACGCCGGTCCAGTGCCGTACCAAGGATGTCTGGAACGTCGATTTCACGGCGAGCCAGAAGATCGGTGACAAATTCACCATCTATGCCAACGTCCTGAATGTTTTTGGCATCAAGGCACCGTTCGATCCGGCCGCTGCCTACGGACTGTTTGGCTTCAACCCGGCTTGGGCTGGTCCGAATATCCTGGGTCGTTACTTCCGCCTCGGCGCGAAGGTCGACTTCTAAAAGAAAATAGTGTCAAATATGGGGGCGGCTTCCTCGGAGGCCGCCCCCTTTTTTGTCGCACGGCGCGACAAACAGTGGAAAGGCCTTGTGTCGCATGTTTCGCTCTCTCCTATTCGCCGCCGCTATCCTGACGGTGCCCATGATCGCCCACGCCGCCGAAGGCAAAACGGACTCCGATGCCGCGACTTCGGATCGGACTTCGCCAGAGAAGAAGATTTGCCGACGTGAACGTGCAACGGGCTCGATCATGTCGCGCCGTACGTGTCACACAAGAGCTGAGTGGGATCGCCTCGAGGCTCAAGGGAAGTCGGATCTGGAACGCACGCGGGCGATGGAACGCTCGCGCTCGATTGTTAACGGCAATCGTTGAGTGCGAATCGCGGCCCCGGCATGCACCGGGGCTCGCTCTTTGATGTTTAAGCAGGCGTCAGCACCAACGCACCGTCGCCTTCGTCGACCTTCACCGTCGATCCGTCCTTGACCTCGCCTTTGAGGATGAGGTCGGCGAGCGGGTCTTGCAGATATTTCTGCACCGCGCGCTTAAGCGGGCGCGCGCCGTAGACGGGGTCGTAGCCAACGCGGCCGAGCC
>CAZSMB010000081.1:0-11599 GCA_964607625.1 uncultured Sphingopyxis sp.
GCGATGGCCGGGCGGCTTTAGCGCCCCAGGTCCGGCCCTAGGGGCGCAGCGGGTCCTTGCCAGCGGCGCGGGGCGAGCCTATCCCCGCGCGCATGTCGCCGCCGGGCCCCACGATCAGCGCTCGCCGCCGGAATTTCCCGTCCCTGATCCCGTTCGCATCGACGCGCGACGCCGAGCCCGCCGACATCGGCGCGGGACCGCGGACGCTGGCGATCGCGCTGGCGCTGCTGATCACCGCGGGGCTGTTGGTGGTGCTGTTGTCGTTCCAGCTTGGCGGGCAGGCCGACCATCGCGACGAAGTGGTCACGGTCGTGCGGCTGGAGGCCGCGGGCGATTCGGCCGAATCGCCCGAGCCCGACGCCCCCGAAAGCGCGCCGGCCGAAACGGCGCCGACACCGCAACCGGCCGAAACCGAGCCGGAACCGGAAACCCCCACCCTGCCGCCGGCGCCGATCCCCCAGCCGGCCGCCGCAGCGCCGCCGCCGCCCAGCGAGCACCCCCCCGCGCCGCGGCGCCCGCGCGCGGTACTGCGTCCGTCGAATGGCCAGGTCTATGGCCCGCCGGGCAGCGGCGGGGCGTCGTCGGGCGACACCGAGCAGGTCGGGACCGCACCCAACGGCGAACCGCTCTATGCCGCCGCCTGGTACCGCGAGCCGAGCGACGACGAGCTGCGCGGCTATCTGTCCACCGCCAGCGGTCCGGGCTGGGGCCTGATCGCGTGCCGCACCGCGCCCGAATATCGCGTCGAGGATTGCGTGGGGCTGGACGAATATCCGACAGGATCGCAGATCACCCGCGCGATCTTGGCCGCCGCCTGGCAATTTCGTGTCCGCCCGCCGCGCCGCGGCGGACGGCCGATGGTCGGCAGCTGGGTCCGCATCCGCATCGATTACGCCACCGGGCGGCGATAGCCGCGGGCAACGCGCCGCGCGCCTCGCGCCGCGGCTCCAGTCTGTGAGGCGACCGGAATGCACCGGGCAGACGTGCACCGCGTCATGGACAAGCGTCTGCGGAACAATCGGCAGCGCCCCCAGATCAGGATGTGGCCCCTGCTTGCGCGCCCCCACCACCGGGTGTTCAACGGACTGGACGGCATCGTCGCATATTTTGCACCATCCGTGTTACGGCTTTCGCTGGTTCGATGGTCTTTCAGGAGGATGGAAGTCTTGGCCGCCTGCTGTCGCGATGATTGACGACGACGAACTCGAGCACTGGTTTTGCCAGGAGGTGTTGCCGCGCGAGCGGGCGCTCATGCGCTACGTCCGCCGCAACTGCCGCGATCCCGAGGAAGCCGTCGACGTCCGGCAGGACGTGTATGTCCGCGCGCTCAACGGGGCGCGGCGCGGCTTGCCGGTCGAGCCGCTGTTCTATCTCCTCACCATCGCGCGCAACATCCTGATCAATCGCGCACGCCGGGCGAAGATCGTCTCGTTCGAACTTGTCGCCGACGTCGAAAGCCTGAACTGGGACGACATGGCCTATTCGAGCGAACGCCAGCTGGACGCCCGCGACGACCTTCGGCGGGCGCAAGCCGGCCTCGACCAGCTGCCGCCGCGGTGCCGCGATGTGGTCCGGCTGCGTCGTGTCGAAGGATTGTCGACGAACGAGGTCGCCGATCAACTGGGTGTCAGCACGCACACCGTCGAACGTCAGCTGACCCTCGGGATGCGCGCGCTCGTCGATTTCATGCTGGGCGGATCCGGGCGCATCGTCCGCTGGGACGGCAAGCGCCGGAAGATATCGTCATGAACCGCGCGGCGGATATCGAAGCGCGCGCGGCCGAATGGCTGGCACGCCGCGGCGAGCCCGGATGGTCGTCCGCCGAGCAGCGCGCGCTCGATGACTGGCTGGCCGAAGCGATGGAGCATAAGGCGGCGTTCTGGCGCCTCGATCACGGCATGCGCCAGTTCGACCGCACCGTCCCGGCCGCCGAACCGGCCCCGCCGCCCCCTTCCCGCGAGCGAGGTCGCTGGCGGCACCAGGTCGTGGCGGCGGCAGCGTCGATTCTGATCGTCGGCCTGATCGGCTGGTCGATCTGGCCGGGCGGCGGCCCCGCCGAACCCCGCACGCTTGTCGCCGAAACGGTGGTTGGCGGCCGCGGATCGATGAGCTTCAGCGACGGAAGCAAGGTCGAACTCAATACCGCGAGCAAGGCGCGGGCGCGCTTTGGCGAACGGCGCCGCGAGGTCTGGCTCGATCGGGGCGAAGCCTATTTCGAGGTCGCGCACGATGCGAGCCGACCCTTCGTCGTTCACGCGGGCGATGCCCGGGTCACGGTCCTAGGCACGAAATTCAGCGTGCGCCGCGACGGCGACCGGCTTCGGGTAGCGGTTACCGAAGGGCGGGTGCGGCTCGACGGCGGAGCCGTCGACGATAGCGGCCGGCCAACGCTGATCGTTGCGGGAGACACGGCGATCATGCGCGACGATGCGGTGCTCCTGGCATCGCGATCGATGCAGCGCGTCGAAGATGAGCTGGCCTGGCGACGCGGCTTGTTGCGCTTCGACCAGGAGAGCCTTGCCGGCGCTGCCGCCGAATTCAACCGGTACAATCATCGCCGGATCGAGATCGCCGATCCCGATGTGGCCGCGATCCGTATCGGCGGTTCCTTTCAGGCGCGCAACGCCGACGCGTTCGTGCGGTTGTTGCAGGATGCCTATGGGCTGCGCGTCGAGCGCAGAGAGGACCGGATCATAATTTCCGACTGACCCGTTACGGGAATCGGGCGGCCGATTGTCCTTCCTGATCGGGGGCCTCAAAAAGAGCTCCGAAGACAGGGGACGATTATGTCGGAGAGGATTCGAGCCGCGCTCGTCGCGAGTGCCTGCATTTACAGCTGCGTCACCGCGTCGCCGGCAATGGCGCAGATGCGGGATTACAATATTGCGGCAGGCAGCCTGCAAGCGGCGCTCGATAGCTGGAGCCGGCAGTCGGGCCGGGATATCATCTATCGCAGCGAGGATATGCGCGGGCTGCGCAGCAAGGGGCTGCACGCCCGCATGGCTGCCGACCAGGCACTTGCGGCGCTGCTTTCGGGAACCGGCCTGACTTCGCGGATCGATGCCAGCGGCGCGGCCGCTGTCGTCCGCGCCGGTGCGATGCAGCCCGAACCCGCTACCGACGATGCCGGTGGCGGCATCGAGGACATCGTCGTGACAGCACGCCGGACCGCCGAGCGGGGACAGACGGTACCGGTGTCGATCAGTGCCTTCACGCAGGACAATCTGCGTGAGAACGGCATATCGAACGGAACCGACCTCCAGAATTTCACGCCGTCGCTGTCGGTGCTTGGCGACGTCGCGCGCAATCAGGAAACCTATACGATCCGCGGCATGGGCGGCAATGGCGGCCCCGGGACCGGCAGCGGCCCCGGTGTCGTCGGCTATTTCGCCGAAGTGCCGTCGAGCGTGAGCGGTCCGGGCAATTTCTATGACCTTGCCTCGTTGCAGGTGCTCAAGGGGCCGCAAGGCACGCTGTTCGGTCGCAACACCACCGGCGGCGCGGTGCTGATGGAGCCCGCGCGGCCGAAGCTGAATGCGGTCGAAGGCTATGTCGACCTGACGCTCGGCAGCCTCGACCGCAAGAGCGGCCAGGGTGCGCTGAACATTCCGCTCGTCGACGACGTGCTGGCGATCCGCGTCGCCGGACAGTTCGACGACCGCCGCGGCTATGTCCGCGACGTGGCGACGGGCCGCGACTATCTGAACCGCAACAATTACAGCCTGCGGTTCGGCTTGCAGTTCAACCCGACCGACGCGTTCCGCAGCTACACTGCGGTCAGCTATGTCGACGTCAAGGAACACGGCGGCGGCAGCATATTGCTGGCGGTCAATCCCGCCCGTCCCTATGCCGCGTTGCTCGAGCCCTATCTGCTCGCCCAGCAGGCGCGGGGCGTCCGCGAAACCGAGCTCAGCGTGCCGACGCGCGAGGTCGCAAAAAGCCTGCTGATCCTCAACAACAGCGAATGGCAGGCGAGCGACACGCTGACGATCAAGAATATCGTCAGCTACGCCCGCACGCGTTCGACGAGCGCGACCGACCGCGATTCGACGCCGCTGCCGATCGCCGATCTGCTCGGCGCCTATCCCGGCAGCTACAACAATAATCTGCGCACGATTACCGAGGAATTGCAGCTGCGCTACGACGACGGCACGCTGCGCGTCCAGCTCGGCGGCTTCTTCCTCGACCAGAAAACGCCGTCGCCGCTGACGTTTCAGACCGTCAATCCGTTGCAGACGCTGGGCATATTGGGCGGCGGGCCGCTGATCCTGCCGCCGGCGTTGCAAGCCGCGCTCGGCGCAGACGGCCCCCTGCTGCCGGCGCTCAGCCTGCAACCGAGCGCGCATGTCGACGGGCGCAGCAAGGCGCTCTATGCGCAGGCGCAATACAAGCTGACGCCCGAACTGACCGCGACCGCCGGGTTTCGCTGGACCTGGGACCGCTTCGGCGGCGACATCCAGGCCTATCAGGCGGCCGAAAGCTATGACGTCTTCAACCAGCTCGCGGCGCTTGGCGTGATCAGCACCGCGCAGGCGGCGCAGGTCATCGGACTCAACGCCGACCTTTGCGTCTACGACGCCTATCAGGCGGTCGCGGCGGGCGGGTTTCCGACCCTCTATTATCCCGATTGCACGGCCCCGACCTTCAGCGGCAAGAGCGACGGGCCGACCTGGCAGCTTGGGCTCGACTGGCAGCCCGATTCCAGGACGCTGCTCTATGCCGTGTCGCGCCGGGGGTATAAGTCGGGCGCCAGCAACCCGATCGTCTCGCTGTTCCTCGGGCAGGATCATCCGCTCTTCGCGGTCAAACCCGAACAGGTCACCGATGCCGAGATCGGCGTGAAGCGCGACTGGACGATCGGCACGGTCCGCGCGCGGACGAATATTGCCGCTTTCTACACCTGGTTCAGCGACATCCAGGTCATCCAGCGCGCCGCCATCGCCGGATCGGACATATTGACCAACGCCCAGCGCGCGCGGGTGATGGGCGTCGAGTTCGAGGGGATGCTGATCCCTTTCGACGGGCTGACGCTGAGCGGCGTCTATTCGTATAATTCGCCCAAATATCTGAAATACGACACGATCGCGATCCCTGCGATCCCCGAAGCACTGACCGCGGCGCAGCCGAGCCGCGACCTGTCAGGCACGCCCTTTTCCTTTGTGCCGAAACACAAGTTCAGCGTGAACGCAAAGCTCGACCTGCCGATCCCCGAAGCCGAAGGCGAAATGGCGATCAGCGCCAACTGGTCCTATCAATCGAGCCAGCGGGTGACGCCCGAGACGCAGCCGTTCGATACGATCGACGGCTATGGCCTGCTGAACCTGCGCTTCGAGTGGAACAATGCGCGTGGAATGCCGATCGATTTCGCCCTTTACGGGACCAATGTCCTCGGCCGGAAATATCGCGTCACCGCGAACCCCAGCTATAATAATTCGGGGTTCATCAACTCGATCTACGGCGAGCCCGCGCAATATGGCGTGCAGCTCCGCTACCGCTTCTGAGGCCCGCGATGAAGAAACGCCTCTTCCTCGCCGCGGGTCTTGCGCTGACCTGCGCCGGGTGCCTCCCCCCGACGCAGGTCAGCTCTCCAGGCGATGCCGGAGCGCATGTCCCGGATGCAGCCCGGGCGGTGCTTTTGGCGAAAGCCGGCGCCGCAGGGGCAACCGACTTGGTTCTGAGCGCCGGACCGGGAGGCGGGACGATAATGAACGGCAGGCTGTCCGGACGCCGGTTCGTGCTTGCCGTGCCGGCAAACTGGACCGGCGAGGCGGTGTTGTTCGGACAGGGCTATGCCACCCCGGGGTCGGAGCCGACCGTGCCCGACGATCCGATCGCCAAGGATCCCGGCGGCGGGATGCTGCGGCATATCTATGCCAAGGGCCTCGCCGTCGGAATCGCCGCCTTCGACAAATCGGGAATCGCAACCGAGAGCGGCGCAAAGAACACGCTGCTCCTGCACGACTTCGTCGTCAAACTCGATGCGACACGCCAATATGTCGCAGGCGGGTCGATGGGCGGCAGCATCGTGATGGCGCTGATCGAGCGCTATCCCGATGCGTTCGACGGAGCCTTGTCGATGTGCGGCGTTACCGAGGGATGGCTGCCGCTGATCGCGCGCCTTGCCGACATGCGTGCGGCCTACAATGTGCTCACCGAAGGCACGCCCTACGCGCTGCCGGGCACGAAGGACGTGACCCGGTCGGCGTTGCCGACCATCCCGCCGGCAGGCGATGCGACACCGGGAGATACCTTTCGAGAGCAACAGAAGATGAAGCTGCTGATGCCCGTCTTCGCCCTCTTCACCGCCGCCAGCGGCGATCCGGACGGGCGCGAGGCGAAGATCGTAAGCCAGCTTGCCGCGATCACCGGCTTTGCGCCCGATCCGGCGGCGATCAGTGCCCCCCTCTATACCGCGGCGCTTGGCATGGACGACATCGTCGCGACAATGGGCGGCCTTCCCGTCGGCAATGTCGGCAAGGTCTATGCCCCGCCGCAAATGACCGACGCCGAAACCGAAGCCTTCAATCGGACCATCCAGCGCTTTGCCGCCGCACCGCAAGCCATTGCCTATGCGCGCCGCTGGCACCAGGCGACGGGGCATTTTCGCGTGCCGCTCGTCACCGTCCACCAGACGCTCGACTCGCTCGTTCCCTTCTCCCAGTCGGAGGGACTCGGACGCGCAGTCGCCAGCGCAGGAAACGGCGCGCGGCTTGCGCAATATGAAGTGCCGGCCACGCGTTTTGCACTGCCCGGCGGGCTCGAAGGCTATACCCACTGCGGCTTTTCGCCCGACCAGAACATCGCGGCATTCGAGGCGATGCGCCAATGGGTCGTGACCGGACGCCGGCCGGGGCCGGAGGCGGTGCGATGACCGAAGGCGGCATGATCGACCGGCGCGAGATGCTGGGCCTCGGCGTCGCGGCATCGGTGGCCGCGGCCATGCCCGCGCGGGCGGCGACAAGCGGTTCCGCGCCCTTCCTGTGGGGCGCCGCGACGGCGGGGCACCAGATAGAGGGCAATAATGTAAACGCCGATATCTGGCTGCTCGAACAGGTCGAGCCGACCGTCTTCGCCGAACCTTCGGGCGACGCCTGCGACAGCCTGCACCGCTGGCGCGAGGATGTGGGCCTCGTCCGGTCGCTGGGGCTCAACGCCTATCGTTTTTCGGTCGAATGGGCGCGCGTCGAGCCTGCGCCGGGCGAATTCAGCCAGGCCTATCTCGATCATTATGCCCGCATCGTCGATCATTGCCGCGCGCAGGGATTGGCGCCCGTCGTCACCTTCAACCATTTCACGACGCCGCGCTGGTTCGCCGCCGCGGGCGGGTGGGAACAGTCGGGGGCGCCCGAACTGTTCGCGCGGTACTGCGACCGGGTCGCGCGCGCGATGGCGGACGGAATCAGCCACGCATTGACCTTCAACGAACCCAATCTCGCGCTTGGCGGACGCTGGGCCGCGGAACCGCCGCCGCCCGCGTTCATGGAGCGCATGATGGCGTGCCGTGCCGCAGCAGCGAAAGCGAGCGGGTCGGACCGCTTCTCGCTGCTCAACGGCGGCGATCCCGCGCCGATGATCCCTGGCGTCACGCAGGCACATGTCCTCGCGCGCGCCGCGATCCGGGCGGCGCGTAGCGATCTGCCGGTCGGGCTCAGTCTCGCGATTCCCGACGAGGTCGCAACCGTTCCGGACAGCGCGCTCGAACGCAAGCGCACCGATGTCTATGGTCCTTTCTTTGCGGTGATCGGCGACGATGATTTTCTTGGCATCCAAACCTATGGCCGCGACTATATCGGTCGGGAACGCGCGGTCCCGATGCCTGCCGACGCTCCCAGGCGCGCGGACGGGCGCGAGTGGTTTCCGGCCGCGGTCGGGCATGTCGTGCGCTATGCGCATCGAGCGACGGGGCTGCCCATCCTCGTCACCGAAAATGGCATCGATGCCGCCGACGACAGCGAGCGCGTCCGGTTCCTTCCCGAAGCGATCGCCTCGGTGGAGGCGGCGATGGCCGACGGCGTGCCGGTGCTCGGCTATCTCCACTGGTCGCTGCTCGACAATTTCGAATGGATGTCCGGCTATGGGCCCCGCTACGGCCTCGTCGCGGTGGATCGCAAGACGTTCAAGCGCAGCCCCAAGCCGAGCGCCCGCCTGTTCGGCGACATCGCCCGCACGGGAGGGACAGGCGTTCGATGACGTTCCATAGCGCCCTCGCCGCTATCGCGCTCCTGCTCGTCCCACTGGCGCCGGCGGTGGCCGGGCCCGTCGATCTGCCTGCCGCGACAACGCCGTCGGCCGAAGCCAGAGCCGGCCTCGCGGCGAACGACGCCCGTACGCCACCACCTGCGACGATCGAAGGGCGGCGTGCCTGGTCCGAGGCGGTCCAGCAGGAGATCGGCAGGCCGCGCCTCGCGCATTATCGCGTCGCGATGGCCGAAAGCCGCCTCGCCGGCGTATCCGTACGGATCTTCACGCCGCCCGGCGCCCGCGACGACGGCCCCGTCCTGCTCAACCTGCACGGTGGCGGCTTCGTCGTCGATGCCGGATCCATCACCGAAAATGCCGCGCTCGCAGCATTGACCGGCTATCGCATCGTCGCCGTTCGCTACCGGTTAATGCCCGATCATCGCTTCCCGGAGGCGGTCGACGATGCACTCGCGGTCTATCGCGCGCTCGTCACCCGGCATTCCGCGGATCGGATAGCGGTGTTCGGCACGTCGGCCGGCGCGATCCTTTCGGCCGAACTGGTTTCGCGCCTCAAGGCCGAAGCGCTTCCGCTTCCGGCGGCGCTGGGCTTCTTCTCGGGCAGTGCCGACCTGATGCGGCCGGGCGACAGCATGATCCTGTTCGGCGATCCCCAAACCGCGGCGGCGCTCGGGCGTGCCTATGCGGACGATCCGGCCGACCCGCTCGTTTCGCCGCTGCGCGGATCGCTGGCCGGATGGCCGCCGACCCTGTGCCTCAGCAGCGGACGCGATTTCCTGCTCAGCGCGACCGCCGATTTCTGCCGGGCGCTCGACAAGGCCGGCGTTTCGGCCAATCTGATCCTGTTCGACGGCCTGCCGCACGCGTTCTGGAGCTATATCGATGCGCCCGAAACCGATGCCGCTTTCGACGCGATGGCGCGCTTTTTCCGCGCACGATTGGAGAATGGGACATGAAATATCTGTTTGCCGCCGCGATGCTGATCGCTCCCGCCATGTCCTCGGCGCAGGAGGTGGCGGTGCCGGCGTTCACGCTGCCCGCATCGAACCAGCTCAGCGAGGCGGCGAGGCAGGTGCTCGTGCGTATGAAGGCGGCGACCGCTCCCGCCGAGATCGCCGGCGACGTGGCGAAGCAGCGCGCCTATTATCAATCCTATAACGACGACCGGCTGGCCGAGATGCGCCGTCATTTCGATACGACGGAACGCCACACGAAACTGGGCGGCGTTCCCGTCGATATCGTCGAGCCGTCGGCGGGCATTGCCGACGCCAACCGAAACCGCGTTCTGATCAACGTTCACGGCGGCGCCTTCATGTGGGGATCGGGAAGCGGCGCGCTGGTCGAAGCAATTCCCATCGCGGCGACGATGGGCATCAAGGTGGTAACGGTCGACTATCGGCTCACCCCCGAGCATCGCTATCCCGCGGCATCGGAGGATGTCGCCGCGGTCTACCGCGCCTTGCTGAATGACTATCCCGCGCAGTCGATCGGCATCTATGGCTGCTCGGCGGGAGGCGTGATCACCGCGCAGGCGACCGCATGGATCCACAAGCAGGGACTCGCACCGCCGGGAGCCATCGGGACCTTTTGCGGCACCGGAGCGTCCTACTCGGGCGACAGCCCCTATCTGGCCGGGCCCACGACGGGCGGTGAGCCGCTCGTGGTGCCCGCGTTGCCCGCAACTTTACCAACCCCCTATCTGGCTGGTGTCGCTGCGAACGATGGCGCGGCGTATCCGCTGCTATCCGACGAGGAAAGTCGGGCGATGCCGCCGACATTGCTGCTGGCCGGAGGGCGCGATTTCGCGGTCAGTGCGCTCACGCTCGCACACCGCCGTCTCGCCCGGCTTGGCGTCGAGAGCGAATTGCAGCTCTTCGACGGCCTGCCGCATGCCTTCTTCGTGTGGCCCGACATGCCCGAATCGATGGAGGCCTATGCGATCATCGCGCGCTTCTTTGACCGTCATCTCGGTCGCAAGGACCGGTGACTTCCCCGCGACCGAAAGGACCCGCCATGCTTTCGACCTCCCGCCTGCTCGCCGGCTTCGCCGTGTTGGCGTTGCTGGCGCCCGCGCCGCAAGCCGCCGCGCGCAAGATCGCCGGTTCCGCCGCAACGCAGCCGTCGCTCTTGCGGCAGGCCGAAGCTCTGGGAGCGACCGAGGTCACCGTGCATCCCGCGCCCGACGGCGGGACCCGGCTCAACGGCGAACTTGGCGGTGCGCAGTTCGCGATATCGATTCCGGCCGGATGGACGGGCGACGGCCTGCTCTATGCCCACGGCTACACGACGCCGGGCACACCGGTCGCGGTGGCCGACGATCCGGTCGCCAAAGGCACGAAATTGCTCGGACAGGCCTATGGCGAAGGTCTGGCGGTCGGGCATAGCGCCTATGACAAGGACGGGCTGGGCGTCGAAACGGGCGTCCGCAATACAACCCGGTTGCGCGACTTCCTGACCGCCCTGGGAGGTAAACGGGTCTACCTGCTCGGCGATTCGATGGGGGGCGGCATCGTTGTCGCCGCGCTCGAGAAGCATCCCGGGAAATTTGCGGGCGGGCTTGCTCGCTGCGGCGTCGTTGATAGCTGGCAAACGCTGCTCGGCCAGATCGTCGACATGCGCCTCGCCTATAATGCGCTTACCCAGGGAACCCCCTATGCATTGCCCGGTGAACAGGACGTGCGACACGATGCGATCGACCCCCGCCCTCCCGTCGGGACCAACGATGCCGCCGCCCAAGCCTATGTCTTCGGGCAAATTGCGAAGGTAGGCCTGCCGCCGCTTGCCCTTTGGGCGGCCGCACAGCAGGATCCCGACGGACCAGAGGCCCGGATCGCGCATCAGGTGACGATGATCGGCGGTTTCGACTATGATGCGGCGGCGCTCGCCTTTCCGCTGGTCACCGCCGCGCTTGGCGCCGACGACATGGCCGCGACCGCCGGCGGGTGGGTCTATGGCAATGTCGGCAAGCCTTATTCGGCGCCGGGCATGACGGCAGAAGAAGAAGCGGCTCTTAACGGCAATATTCAGCGCGTGGCAGAGGCTCCCGCCGCGACCGCCTATCTTGCGAACTGGCACGAAGCGACCGGGCGAATAACCGTTCCGCTCGTCACGCTGCACAACCGCATCGACTCGCTTGTACCTTACGCCCAGGAGGAAGCTCTCGCGCATAAGGTGGCTCAGGCGGGCAACGCACACTGGCTTGTTTCTTATGCCGTTCCCCCCACGCGCGCCGCGCTGCCGATCGGCGGTGTCGAGGGCTATACGCATTGCGGGTTCAGCGACGCCCAGAACAGCGCGGCCTGGGCAGCACTACGCAGATGGGCGGAGACGGGGGATCGTCCAGCCGAGGATCTGATTCAATAGGGTCGGGTCCCATTGATTTGATGGGACGGCTGTGATT
>CAZSMB010000082.1:0-11536 GCA_964607625.1 uncultured Sphingopyxis sp.
AATTCGCAGCGCGGCGGACCCTCGACCGGCCTGCCGACCAAGACCGAACAGTCGGACCTTTATCAGGCGGTGTACGGCCGCAACGGCGATGCGCCGATGCCCGTGGTCGCGGCGCGCTCACCGGCCGATGCGTTCGAGTGCGCGATCGAGGCGTGCCGCATCGCGGTGCAATATATGACGCCGGTGATGCTGCTCACCGACGGCTATATCGCCAACGCCGCCGAGCCGTGGCACGTGCCCGATCTGACCGCCTATGAACGCTTCCCGGTCCAGTTCCTGACCGAAGTGCCCGAAGGCGGGTTCAAGCCCTATGGCCGCGACGAAAAGCTCGCGCGGCCGTGGGTGAAGCCCGGTACCCCCGGCCTGCTCCACCGCATCGGCGGGATCGAGAAAGAGATCGACACCGGGCACATCAATTATGCGCCCGCGAACCACCAGGCGATGACCGACATCCGCAAGGCGAAGGTGGATGGCGTCAAGGTGCCGGATCAGACGGTCGAACTCGGTGCCGAGGGCGGCAAGCTCGCAATCGTCGGCTGGGGTTCGACCTTCGGCCCGATCCACCAGGCGGTGCGGAGGAAGCGCGCAGAAGGCAAGGACGTCGCCCACGTCCATATCCGCCACATCTGGCCGCTGCCCGCCAACCTCGGCGCGATCTTGAAGAGTTATGACAAGGTGATCGTCCCCGAAATGAACACCGGGCAATTGAAGACAGTGCTGCGCGACCAGTATCTGGTCGACGCAAAGCCGCTCAACAAGGTGTCGGGTCAGCCCTTCACCATCGCCGAAATCGAAGCCGCCATCGAGGAGGCGCTCCAATGAACGAGATGACCACCATCGCCAAGACGACGCTCAAGGACTGGGAAAGCGACCAGGAGGTCCGCTGGTGCCCCGGTTGCGGCGATTATGCGATCCTGAAGGCGGTGCAGCGCACGATGCCCGACATTGGCACCGCACCCGAGAATACGGTGTTCATCAGCGGCATCGGCTGCTCGTCGCGCTTTCCCTATTATATGGAAACCTATGGCTTCCATACGATCCACGGACGCGCGCCGGCGTTCGCAACGGGGCTGAAGCTCGCCAACCCCGATCTCGACATCTGGATCGTCACCGGCGACGGCGACGGTTTGTCGATCGGCGGCAATCACACGATGCATCTGCTGCGCCGCAATCTCGATTGCCAGATCATGCTGTTCAACAACGAGATTTACGGCCTGACCAAGGGGCAATATTCGCCGACGAGCCGTGTCGGGACGACAAGCCCCTCGACACCGTTCGGCTCGGTCGACCGTCCGGCGCAGCCCTGTGCGTTCGCGCTCGGTGCGGGCGCCCGTTTCGTCGCGCGCGGCTTCGACGTGTCGAAGGAACTGCCGAACGTGCTGAAAGCCGCGCATGCGCACAAGGGCGCGGCCTTCATCGAGATTTTCCAGAACTGCATCGTCTATAACAAAGACGTGTTTCAGGACTTTGCCGCGCCCAAGGGCGCCGAGGATCGCCAGCTCTGGCTCCAGGACGGTGAACCGATGCTGTTCGCCAAGGGTACGAAGGGTATCGCGCTCGACCGCGAGGCGCTGACGCTCAAGGTCGTGGATGTTGTCGACGGCGACTGGCACGCGGCCGGCGTGATCGTGCACGACGTCACCAACCGGAGCGTCGCGCACATGCTCGTCGAAATGCCGTTCGGGGCCTTTCCGATGGCGCTTGGCGTCCTTTACGACGATCCGCGCCCGAGCTTCGAAGCCGATGTCGTGCGTCAGAACGCCGCGGCGCGCGAAGGCAAGACGGCCGACCTGCAGGTCCTCCTCAAAAAAGGGCAGACCTGGACGGTCAAGGAAGGCGGACCGGAGCTCTGACGTCTTGTTGGCCTTTGCCCGGCTCTATAGGCGTCGATGGATAATCTGACCCACAGCCTCGTCGGCGCGGTGCTTGGCCAGATGGGGCTCAAGCGCAGGACCGGCCTTGCGATGCCGACGCTGATCCTCGCGGCGAATCTTCCCGACATCGATGCGGGCTGTGCGATCTATGGCGTCGAGTCGCTGGCGATGCGGCGGGGGCTGACGCATGGACCTATCGCTTTGCTCGTCCTGCCCCTGCTGCTGTGGGCCGCGATGCTCGCCTTCGATGCGTGGCAAGCACGACGGGGGAAGAGGCCGAGCGGCCGCTTGCCGGTACATAAGGGTTGGCTGCTCGCACTGGCCTATATCGGCTGCCTTAGTCATCCGGCGCTCGACTGGCTCAACACCTATGGCATCCGCCTGCTCGAGCCCTTCAGCCATCGCTGGTTCTATGGCGATACGCTGTTTATCATCGACCTGTGGATATGGATCGCGCTCGGGGTATCAGTGTGGGTGTCGCTGCGCCGGGAACGCCGCGGCATCGCACATTCGACGCGCCCCGCATGGATCGGCTTCACCGCCGTCTGCGCCTATATTTTCGTCAACGGCGCGATTACCGGCCGCGCCGAAGCACAGGCCGCGGAATTGCTCCGCCGTTCCGGCCAGGGCGGGGCGCTCGTCGTCGCCAGCCCGCCGCCCGTCCGGTTCTGGAAACGCGATATTTTCTGGCGCGGTAACGGCTATTACGGCAGCGGCGCCTATTCGATAGGGAAGGGAGCAACGGTCGAACCCGGACGCCCGACCGGAATGGACGATATGCGGCTTCGGCTTTGGGCGCGCGCCGAACCGGCGGCGCGGGCCTTCCTGTTCTGGTCGCGAATGCCGGTGGCGACGCCCGACGGCGATGCGATCATGCTGGTCGACCAGCGCTTCACGCAACCTTTGACCCGCGGCAGCTTTACGGTTCGTGTGAAGGCGCCCAATCCGACAAGTCACTCCGAATGACCGCACCCCGCATCGTATGGCTGCGCCGCGATCTGCGCCTGTCCGACCAAGCGGCTTTTGCGGCGGCCGCGGCCGTGGGCCCGGTAATTCCGGTCTATATCCTCGACGATGAGACACCACGGCACCGCGCGATGGGCGGCGCTTCCCGCTGGTGGCTGCACCACAGCCTGAAGCGGCTGGACGCCAGCCTGCGCGAAAAAGGGTCGCGCCTCATCCTGCGTCGCGGCAAGTGCGACGAGCATCTGGCGAAGATCGCAGAGGAAAGCGGCGCGGTGCAGGTGCATTGCCTGCGTCATTACGAACCGTGGTGGCGCAATGCCGAGCGTGCCGTCGAAAAACGGCTCGAACTCGTGCGTCACGACGGGAATTATCTGGCACCGCCGGGATCGGTCACGACCGGGGCCGGGCATCCCTACAAGATCTACACACCGTTCTGGCGCGCTTTGAAAGAGCGGATGCCTCCCGCGCCGCCCACCAATCGTCCGCGCGAGATCGCGGCACCGCCCAAGTGGCCGGAGACGGATGCACTGGACGACTGGAATCTTTTGCCAAGGTGTCCCGATTGGGCCTCTGCTTTTGCGGACGATTGGGAGCCGGGCGAAGAAGGCGCACGCAAGCGCGTTGCGGCCTTTATCGATCAGGCAGCCGCCTATGACCGGCGCCGGAACCTGCCGTCCGAAGACGGAAGTTCGCGCCTCTCGCCGCATCTACATTTCGGCGAGGTCTCGCCTGCCTATGTGTGGCACCGCGTCGCCGACGCGGGGGGAAGCGTTGATATATTTCTCTCCGAGGTAGGTTGGCGCGATTACGCGCAAAACGTCATTCTGCAATTTCCCGACTATGGCCGGCAAAACGCTCGCGACGCGTTCGACCGCTTTCCCTGGCGTAGCGGGGCGGAGGCCGACGCCGATGTCGAGGCCTGGCATCGCGGGCGCACGGGATACCCGATCGTCGACGCCGGTATGCGTCAATTATGGACGACGGGATGGATGCACAATCGCGTCCGGATGATCGCCGCCAGTTTCCTGATCAAGCATCTGCTGGTCGATTGGCGGCGCGGCGAGCAGTGGTTCTGGGATACGCTTGTCGATGCCGACTACGGCAATAACAGCGTCAACTGGCAATGGGTGGCGGGAACGGGCGTGGACAGCAACATGTTCCCGCGCATCATGGCGCCACTGGCTCAATCGGAAAAATTCGATGCCGCGGACTATATCCGTCATTGGGTTCCCGAACTGGCGGAATTGAGCGATGCGCGGATACATGATCCCGAGGCGCATGATTGTCGCCCCACATCCTATCCCGAAAAGCGGATCGCCCATCGGGAGGCGCGCGAACGGGCGCTTGCGGGCTATGGCGTCATGAAGTCGCGCGACAAGTGATTGTCACGTCGCGGGCTTTGCGGCAGGAAGGGGCTATGAACACGCATGTCAGCCCCAAACGCGGCAAGGCTCTGCTGCGCGCGGACCGGGCCTTTCGCTCCGGAGGTGGATTGGCGTGGCTGATGGCGCGGGCACCCGCCGGCTTTTTTCACCGAATGCTCGACCGCATCGACTCGGGACTCGAGTTCGGTACGCTTGAAGGGCGCCTTCCGGACGGCAGCGTTCGCCTGCTCGGCGGGCGGGGCAAGGGGCCGGTCGCGCATGTCGACCTGCACAATTGGGCGGCACTCGTGCGCCTCGCGTTGTCGGGGTCGGTCGGGTGGTATCGGGCCTGGGAAAAGGGCGAATGGTCGTCGCCCGATCCCGTGCCGCTGTTCGATCTGTTCATGCGTAACGGCGAGGCGCTGGGCAACGCCGGCCGCGCACGCGGACCGTGGCGCTGGGTGAACCGCATCGCCCACGCGCTAAATCGCAACGATCGCCGCGGCGCAAAGCGCAACATCCACGCTCATTATGATTTGGGCAATGATTTCTATCGTTTGTGGCTCGATGCCAAATTGAATTACTCGAGCGCCTTGTTCGCGGCGCCCGATCAATCGCTCGAGGATGCGCAGCAAGAAAAGGTCGACGCGATCCTCGATCGAATCGATTTGCGATCGGGAGGACGATTGCTTGAAATCGGCTGCGGCTGGGGCGCTCTGGGCGAGCGTGCGGTCGAACGCCATGATGTCATCTACACCGGCATCACGCTGTCTCCCGCGCAGGCGGAGGTCGCCGGCGAGCGATTGCGGGCGGTCGACCTGACGGGACGATCGACTATCGCGCTATGCGACTATCGCGACGTCAAGGGACCTTTCGACGCCATCGCGAGCGTCGAGATGGTCGAGGCCGTCGGACAGGCCTATTGGCCGGCTTACCTCGATGCGATCACGCGTCTTTTGCGCCCCGGCGGCAAGGCCGCACTTCAGTATATATCGATGAACGACGCGCTGTTCGAACGCTATGCGGCCGGCAGCGATTTCATCCAGGCCTATATCTTTCCTGGCGGCTGCCTGATTTCGGAGAGCCGGTTCCGGATGCTCGCCGAGGCGCGCGGGCTGGCCTGGCGTAACGTGCGCCGTTTCGGCGGCGATTATGCCGAAACACTGCGTCAGTGGCGGGAGCGTTTCGATACTGTGGTCGCGGAGCGGAAGCTACCGGCGGGGTTCGACGATCGCTTCGTGCGTCTGTGGCGCTATTATCTGCAATATTGCGAGGGGGGCTTTCGCGGCGGCGGCATCGACGTTGCGCAGGTCACGCTCGAAAAGACGGCCTGAAGCAACAGGGGGAGAGGATAGTGCGACGATTTTTGGCGGCAGCACTTCTGTGCGCAGCAGCGGCGGGTGGTGCGATCCCGGCCTTCTCTCAGACTAACCATAAATTGCCGGAGGATCTGAACGTGCTGTTTTGGAGCCAGGACCAACGCGACGCCGCTTTCCGCACGATGGAGAGCGTGCCGAAGGTCGTCGTCCACACGATTGAGGCGGGCGGCGAGGCCTATCCGATGCCGCAGGGCGCGCCGCTCGATCTCGGCGTCGACGTCGATGCCTATATGGCGAGCCAGCGCAATGCCGGGTTGATCATCGTGCAGGACGGCAAGATCCGGCTCGAAAAATATGCGCTCGGCTACGGTCCGCAAGGGCGCTGGACGAGTTTCTCGGTCGCGAAGAGCTTCACCTCGACGCTCGTCGGGGCAGCGGTGAAGGACGGCTATATCAAGAGCCTCGACGACAAGGTTTCGGCATACATCCCGGGGCTCAAGGGCTCGGCCTATGACGATGTCAGCGTACGCCAGCTTCTGACCATGACGTCGGGTGTGAAATGGAATGAGGACTATACCGACCCGAAGTCCGACGTCGCGCAGTTCAACCTGCAAAAGCCGGTGCCCGGGGAAGACATAACGGTCAGCTATATGAAGACCTTGCCGCGTGAAGCGCCCGCTGGGTCGAAGTGGGTCTACAAGACGGGCGAGACCAACCTTATCGGCGTGCTGGTGTCGAGCGCGACCGGCAAGACCTTGTCCGACTATCTGTCCGAAAAGGTGTGGAAGCCGTTCGGGATGGAACAGGATGCTGTGTGGATGCTCGGCGCGACCGGGCACGAGATAAGCGGCTGTTGCATGTCGGCGGGCCTGAAGGACTATGCGCGCTTCGGGCTATTCATCCTCGGCGGCGGGACAGCCGGCGGCAAAGAGGTGCTGCCCGACGGCTGGCTCGCGGCGGCGACCACAAAGCAGGCAGATATCGAGCAGCCGGGACGCGGCTATGGGTATCAATGGTGGACGAACGACGACGGCAGCTTTGCCGCACAGGGTATCTTCGGCCAGGGAATCTTCATCGATCCGAAGCGGAGCCTGGTGATTGCGTCGAATGGCAACTGGCCGACCGCGACAGATCCCGCAGGTGTCGGCGCGTCGCGCGAGGCCTTTTACAAATCGGTGCAGGCGGCGGTCGACGCGGAAGCGGATTGACCATCGCCGCGCCTGCGCGGGAGCGACGGGTGTGCCGTCAAGCCGTTGCGGGCACCGTCGCCGATATGCGCTGCGCGGTCCACGCCGCGGTCAGCGGGATGACGACGCCCAGCACCATCATCCACCAGCTGTCGCCGAGCGTGACGGCGCGATAGATTCCGGCGCCGATCACCGCGCCCGCGACGATCCAGCCCGGGCCGCTATTCCCCGATGCCCGCATCGCCAACCAGCCGCCCGCTAAACTGCCGATGAACCAGCCAATCAACAGAGCAAGGGTCGCGCCGGCGGGGATCAATATTTCTCCGGTCTCGACGTCGTAGACTTCGGGTGACAGTTCGCCGCCAGCGTATTGGGCGAGCCAGATCAGCGCAAAGGCGACGACTATGCCGATGATCGTCGCGACGATCGAGCGCAGGAGGGAATTGGCCATGACCGGAGTCCTTGCAGAAACGCGGAGAAAAGGAGCCTCTAGCGTGCGAAGGCAAAGAACGCGTTAAGCCTCTTCCATCACCTTGGGCAGCTCGTGAAAGTCGGTGCTGTCGAAACCGTCGATCATCAAACCGGCGACGAATTCGCCGACCGTGGCCGGGTCCTTGATGCTTTGCGGGTCTTCCCCCGGATAGGCGCGCGCGCGCATCTGGGTTCGCGTCGCGCCGGGGTTGAGGATGGCCGTGCGGACATTCGAAATGTTCCGCATTTCGGCGCCATAGCTCGTGACCAGCGCCTCGAGCGCGGCTTTCGACGCAGCATAGGCGCCCCAATAGGCACGGGGCGTACGCGCGACACCGCTCGACAGCGCAACAAGGCGCCCGTGGGCCGCGCGGCGCAGCAGCGGATCGAAGTTGGCGATCAGCGCTTGCTGGGCGACGACATTCAGCGTCAGCAGCTTGTTGAATTCCTTGCCGTCGATCGCGCCGACCGGGGTCAGCGTGCCAAGCATCGCGGCGTTGAGCACCAGCATGTCGAGATGCTGCCAGCGCTCGGCCATCGCGCTTGCAAGGCGCGCGATGCTGTCGCCGTCGGTAAGGTCGAGCGGCGCAATGGTCGCGCTGCCGCCAGCGGCATGAATGCGATCTTCGAGCTCTTCGAGCCCGCCCGCGGTGCGTGCGGTAATCACGACGTGAGCACCCCGCTTCGCGAGGGAAAAAGCGGTGGCGGCCCCGATGCCGCGGCTGGCGCCGGTGACCAGCGCGACCTGGCCGGCCAGTTCTTCGGATGCTTTGATCATGTCGTCAGACAACCCGTTCGGCCAGAAGCGAGAATTGATCCTCCAGCGCATGTTCCTCGAAATCGGTCAGCGTGGTCGGATAGTCGCCGGTGAAGCACGCATCGCAATATTGCGGACAGCGTTCGCTGCGCTCGCTTTCGCCGAGCGCGCGGTAAAGGCCGTCGATAGTCAGGAAAGAGAGGCTGTCGGCGTTGATGAAGTTCGCCATCTGGCCGATCGTCATCTGCGCGGCGAGCAGCTTCGCGCGCTCGGGCGTGTCGACGCCGTAGAAACAGCTGTGCGAGGTCGGCGGGCTCGCGATGCGCATATGCACTTCGGCGGCCCCGGCTTCGCGCATCATCTGCACGATCTTGAGGCTGGTCGTGCCGCGCACGATCGAATCGTCGATCAGCACGATGCGCTTGCCCGCGATCAGGGCTCGATTGGCGTTGTGCTTCAGCTTGACGCCAAGGTGGCGGACCTTGTCGCCGGGCTGGATGAAGGTGCGCCCGACATAGTGTGAGCGGATGATGCCGAGTTCAAAGGGAATGCCCGATTCCTGCGCATAGCCGATCGCCGCGGGAGTGCCGGAGTCGGGGACCGGAATGACAAGGTCGGCATCGACCGGATTCTCCCGCGCCAGCTCCGCGCCGATCGCTTTGCGCACCGAATAGACGCTGGTGCCGTCGACGATCGAATCGGGGCGCGAGAAATAGACATATTCGAAGATGCACGGGCGCGCGGGACGCTCGGCGAAGGGGTGGTGGGATGTTAGCTGTCCGTCGCGAACAATGACGAGTTCGCCGGGCTCGACCGACCGAACGAAGTCGGCGCCAACCACGTCGAGCGCGACCGTTTCGGAGGCAAGAATATAGGCGTCGTTGAGCTTGCCGATCACGAGCGGGCGGATGCCGAGAGGGTCGCGACAGCCAATCATCCCCTCGGCGGTCAGGCAGATCAACGAATAGGCGCCTTCGACCTGCTTGAGCGCATCGATGAAGCGATCGAGCAAGGTGCGATAGCTGGACGTGGCGACGAGGTGGATGATCACCTCCGTATCGCTGGTCGACTGGAAGATCGAACCGCGACGGACGAGGATCTTCCTTAGCGCCGCCGCATTCGAGATATTGCCGTTATGCGCTACCGCGAAGCCGCCGGTCGCAAGGTCGGCAAAGAGGGGCTGCACATTGCGCAGCGCGGTTTCGCCGGTCGTGGAGTAACGGACGTGGCCGATCGCCGAGGGACCGTCGAGCTGGCGAATGATGTCGTCGCGATCGAAATTGCCCGCAACATGCCCCATCGCCCTGTGGCTGTGGAACTCCTTGCCGTCGAAGGCCGTGATGCCGGCTGCTTCCTGCCCGCGGTGCTGGAGCGCATGGAGCCCCAGCGCGGCCACGGCCGCGGCGCTGTCTGCGCCATATATGCCAAAGACGCCGCACTCCTCGCGGAGCTTGTCGTCGTCGAAGGGATGGGTCGTCAGCATGTCGATCCGGGGTTGGGGGCGGCAACTGCCGCGCATATAGGGGGCGTGGAGGCAAATGTCGCCCCCCCAATTTGGACTCTTTGATGACAGCGCGCCGGCGGGGGTGGCAGCGAGGGCTTTCCTGGCCTAAAGCCGCGCGAATGGACCAGAACCGCGATACCGCCGACCGTTTCCTGCCGCGCTTCGATGCGGCGGGGTTGCTGACCGCGATCGTCGTCGATGCGGCGACGCGCAAATTGTTGATGGTTGCGCACATGAACGATGTCGCGATCGAGCGGACGCGGGCGACGGGGCAGGCGCATTTCTGGTCGCGCTCGCGCGGGGCGCTGTGGCGCAAGGGCGAGACGTCGGGCAATGGGCTGGACGTCGTAGAGATGCGCGTCGATTGCGACCAGGATGCGCTGCTGCTGGTCGTGCGTCCGGCAGGCCCGGCGTGTCACACCGGGCGCCGGTCGTGCTTTTATCGCCGGGTCGAGAACGACGGCAGCCTGACGTTCCTGGATGACGATGCGCAAGGCTAGGTTGTCCCTGCTTGCCGTCATGCTGTTCGCGGGCGCCTGCGACAAGCACGCGGCGCCCCCCGAGGACATGGCGATCGACGCGGGCAATCCGCTGGAAATCGCGGCGCGCCAGCGCGGGGTTGTGCGTCCCGAGGCGAGCGAGCCGACGGGCGTGTTCGAGCGTATCCACGATCTGGGCCGCGACGCGATGTGCGTGGTGCCCGATGGCCGCGGCGAATGGCGCTTTGCGATGACCGCGGCGTTCGGCACCGGCTTGTCGTGCCGGACGAGGGGGCGGATCGAGCCCGACGGCGAGGGATGGCGCTTTACCTTTGCCGGAGTCGACGATTGCAGCGTGATCCTGCGCGAAGAGGAGGATGAGTTGCGCCTGCCCGGCAAGCTGCCGTCGCAATGCGACAGCCTGTGCCCCGGACGCGCGACGCTCGCCGGGCTTCGCCTGCCGCGTGCGAGCTGGTCCGCCGACGATGCAAGGGGGTTGCGCATGCGCGACGGGCAGGGCAATATCGTCCGGCCTTGCGGCGATTGAGCCTGCGGCCTCTCCCGGATTTCGCCAGCCTTGACGTTCACGTCAACGGAAACTAATCCTGTCGCTTATGACCGAAGAATACGGCCACGCTCATATCGACACGCCCGACCATCTGGGACGCGAGCAGTACAGCATCACCGACCTGTCGACCGAATTCGGCGTCACGGCGCGGGCGCTGCGCTTCTACGAGGATGAAGGGTTGATCAGCCCGTCGCGCAAGGGGTTGTCGCGCATCTATTCGAAACGTGACCGTGCGCGGCTCGCCTGGATTCTGCGCGCCAAGCGCACCGGCTTCAGCCTTGCCGACATTCGCGAGATGATCGACCTTTACGACGTCGGCGACAATCGCAAGCTGCAGCGCCAGGTGACGATCGAGAAATGCCAGGAGCGCATTTCCCTGCTGCGCCGCCAGCGTGACGATATCGACAGCGCGGTCGAGGAATTGACGCGCTTCATCGAAACGGTGAAAAAGGTCGAGGCCACGCAAGAGGCCGGCTGACCCCGGAACGCCTCCCCGGGCAAGACAACAGACTGAAGCCCCCTCTGATTTATCGGAAAGAATTCGCATGCCCGTCTATCGCGCCCCCGTCAAAGACACGCTTTTCCTGCTCAACGACGTGCTCGGAATCGAGCGGTATGCGGGCCTTCCCGGTTTCGCCAACGCCAGTCCCGACATGGTCGAGGCAGTGCTGACCGAGGCCGGGAAATTCTGCGAGGAAGTGCTTTTCCCGCTCAACTATTCGGGCGACCAGCAAGGCTGTACGCGCCACGACGACGGTTCGGTGACGACGCCGGAAGGGTTCAAGGAGGCGTATAAGAGCTATTGCGACGCCGGTTGGCCGTTGCTCAATCAGCCCGAGGAATTCGGCGGGCAGGCACTGCCGCACGTCGTCGGATTTCCGGTCGAGGAATATCGCATGGCGGCGAACCAGGCCTTTGCCATGTATCCCGGTCTGACGCAGGCGGCCGTGTCGGCGCTGCTGGTCAAGGGATCGGACGAGCAAAAAGCCAAATATGTCCCCAAGATGGTGTCGGGCGAATGGGGCGGCACGATGAACCTGACCGAGC
>CAZSMB010000083.1:0-11471 GCA_964607625.1 uncultured Sphingopyxis sp.
CCATTCTTATCCTGCCTTTGCGGGAGACGCCGCGCCGCTAGCACCCTGCCCCGCCTGCATCAAGCGCGCGCTATTCGAAAGGCACCGATTCGGGCACCCCGTCGACGGTGATTTGGCGGCGCTGCACCGTCTCGACCTCGATCTTTGCGGTCGACAGGTCGATGCCGGGCCGCTCCGCGGGCTTCGGCACGAGGCCGTCGTCGGATCGCCATGCGCCCTTGTCGTCGCGCACCAGCACGTAGGAATCGACCGCCGCGCCCGGCTCGCCCTGCCCCAAAACGCCGATCCGGTCCCCGCCGATCCAGACCACGGCGCAGGCGGCGGCGCGATTGCACACATAGCCTTGCTCGATCGCCTTCAGCGCGCCGGGCGGCAGGGGCCGATCCGCCGGGACGACGCGCAGCCGCTCCGCCAGGGGCTTGAGCAGAACCGGGCCGCGCGGCCCGGTCAAATCCCAGCGATTTGTGGCCTGGAGCGCGGCCTTCGCCTTGTCGGCGCGCGCAGCCTGCTGCGATTTCGCCAGCTCCGTCAGCGCCCGCCGCCCGGCCGGCCCGAAATCGAACGCCATCGCCGCCCAGTCGAACTTTTCTTCCGTCACCGCGCCCGACTTCAGCCGCGCCAGCTGGTCGCGCGCCGAAATCGCGCCGAAATCGAGGATCGGAAGCGCGAGGAACGCGGCGAGCAGCATCAATCCGATCGCAAGCCTTTGCTGCAACGGGCGCAGCCTATCGTCGAAGGACCAACGCCCGCGCGCGAGCGCCCACAGCCCCGACAGCCCATAAGCCAGCGCCACGCCGACCGCGATCACCCCCCAGATGCGCTCGGGCGTCCAGCCATATTGCAGGATGCGCAGCCGCATCGACACCGCGGCGATGATCGCGAGCGGCAGCACCGCCATTGCGAGCACCGCCGCCGCGCCGCCCAGCAAGCGGCTTGCGGAGCGATCCTCCGCGCCATTGCCGATCACCGCATTGGCGAGCAGCACCGCGAAGGCCGCGACCGCCAGCATCAGGCCCGCGGTCGAAAAGCCCGCGTCCCACAGCTTTTGCAGGCCGGTGCCGAGCAGCGACAAGAGGAAGAGGAGCAGCGCCGCGGCGAGTACCGGCGCGAGCACCGCAAGCACGATCATCACCAGCCGCTGGAGCGTCGCGACGAGCCTGTCGCGCTCGCGCAGCAGCCCGACCGCACCGCCGAACGCCGCGCCCGCGAGCATCCAGCCGAACCATTCGTCGTTGAGCAGGTCGCGGATGAGGTCGATACCGATCAGGTGGAACATCTCGCCGATCAGCACCGTCAGCAGAAAGCTCACCCCGACGAAAGCGAGCGCCGCCGCGCCGATCACCGCGTCGGTCCACGCATGATCGTGCATCCGCGCGTAAGGCATCCGCCACAGCGCCCAGAAGCGCCAGTCGGGCGCGACGTCGCGCCGCGTCTGGAAGAGCGGCGTCGCGACGAGCACCGCGACTATCCCCGACCAGAAGGACCATTCGACCGGCGAATGGCTGGCGTTATATCCCGCCGAATGCCAGGTGATGAGACCGATCACCGCGCCCCAAAGCAGGGCGAAGCCCGCCGCCCAATGCCAGCGGCGCCGTTCGACCCCCAGCACGAACACGATCGTCGCGACCGCGACGAAGGCCGCGAGCGCATTGCGCCCCGGCGCGGCGGGCGCGTCCCATATGCGATCGACCAGATGATGAAAGGCCAGTCCCGCGACGGCGCAGATCGCCGCCATGATCCACGGGCGCAGCGGCCATGGCGCATCGCCGGCATCGAGCCGCGCCGAGACGGGGCGGGGCGACTCGGGGGCGAACGGAGTTGCAGGTGCATCGGTCATGCCCCACATCTATCGCCTAAACTCGTCAGGCTGAACTTGTTTCAGCATCCATAGTCTGCCCTCGCGCCCCGCGCTGCGTCGGAGCTCGAAGACAGGCCCTGGACCCTGAATCAAGTTCAGGGTGACGCCCGTTGGAACGGCGGCTAGAGATTTGCCAAACTTTCCAAACTCTCCCCCACCTCCCGTGGAGCACCTCTTGGCCCGCAAGTTTCTCTACCTCGTCGCCGCAATCATCCTGATCGTGCTTGGCTTCGGCGTCGCGTATCAGCTCAACCCGGGCTGGTTCGGGCGCGTTGCGTTCGTCCCGAGTGCCGATTTCAAGCCGCAGGAAGCGATCGCGCCGAACGCTTATGAAAAGGCCGAAATGTGGCTCGCGCGGCCGGGCATGGAGAACGACCCATCCACCTGGCGTCCGGAACCCGCATCCCCACCGCCGGCCGACGATGCGGACGAACCATCGCCCGACCGGCTGCTGCCGCCGGCGAATGCCGCCGAGCGCCCGTCGTCCGCCCTGGCTGCCGAAACGGGCGATGCGGCAATCTTTTTCGTCCACCCGACCAGCTATTACAGCAAATCGAGCTGGAACGCCCCGCTCGACGATGCCGATGCCAATTACCGCGCCGACCTGTTCATGCGGGGCATGGCGAGTGCCTTTGGCGATGCGGGCGAGGTGTGGGCGCCGCGCTATCGCCAGGCGACGCTCGGTGCCTTCCTTGCCACCGACCGCGTGACCGCGGGCAAGGCGATCGATGCCGCCTATCGCGACGTCGAACAGGCGTTCGACGCTTTCCTCGCCGCGCAGCCGAAGAACAAGCCGATCATCCTTGCCGGCCACAGCCAGGGCGCGCTGCATATCGAGACGCTGATCAAGAACCGCATCGCGGGCACCCCGCTCGCAAAGCGCATCGTCGCGGCCTATGTCGTCGGCTGGCCGATCAGCCGTGAGACCGATCTCGACGCATTGGGCCTGCCCGCTTGCGAGACACCCGAACAGGCGAATTGCATCCTCGGCTGGGCGAGCTTTGCCGAGCCCGCCGATACGTCGATGGTGACGCAGGCCTATGACGGCACGATCGGCTATGACGGCCGCCCACGGCGGGGTACGCGGATGCTGTGCACCAATCCGATCACGGGCATTCCCGACACGGAAGCGCCCGCCAACGCCAATGCGGGCACGCTGGAACCCGAAGGCGGGTTCAAGGCCGGCGAACTCGTCGCGGGTGCGGTCGGCGCGAAATGCGACGAAGAGCGCGGCTTTCTGATGATCGGCGAGGCGGAGCGCGTGAAACAATATGCACCCAATTATGTGCTGCCGGGCAATAATTATCACGTCTTCGACATCACCCTGTTCTGGGCCGACGTCCGCGCCGACGCGCTGCGCCGGCTGGCAAGCTTCGAGGGGAAACCCTCGCCCGTTCCGGCGGCGGCGGCGCCGCTTGTCGAGGCGCCGACACCCTGACGACCGTTCGGGCCGGGCGATGGCGCTCGCTCGATTGGCATCTCGACTTCGCTCGATGCGAACGGGTAGAGGGATGAAACCATGATCACCTCCGCCGCTCCCGACTTCGCCGCTGCGCTCCCGAACGGCGGACGCCTCGCCGGACTCGACGTGGGCACCAGGACGATCGGGGTCGCGCTGTGCGATGGCGGGTGGAGCTTCGCGACCCCCGACAAGACGATCATCCGCAAGAAGTTCGCCGCCGACCTCGCCGCGCTGAAGGCACTCGTCGCCGCACAATCGGTCGTCGGTCTGGTCGTCGGACTGCCGCTCAACATGGATGGCAGCGACAGCCCCCGTACGCAAAGCACCCGCGCCTTTGCCCGAAACCTGGCGCCGCTGGCGCTGCCCATCCTTCTCTGGGACGAGCGCTGGTCGACCGCCGCGGTCGAGCGCGCCATGATCGCCGCCGATGTGAGCCGGGCCAAGCGCGCCGAACGGATCGACAGCGCCGCTGCCGCCTTCATCCTGCAAGGGGCGATCGACGCGCTGGTGCGCTGATCGAACCCGGACCGGCGCGCCCTGCCGCAAAGCCGACGTTTACAAATTCGCTCCATACCATCGGCGATGGCTGAATATATCGTCTACTGGCTGATCGCCGCAAACGTCCTGGCGTTCGTCGAGATGGTTCTCGACAAACGCCGTGCCGAGGCAGGCCTGCGCCGCACTCCCGAATCCACCCTCCTCCTATGGGCCTTCCTCGGCGGGTCGTTTGGAACGGTCCTTGCCGCCCGCGTGGTGCGCCACAAAACGCGCAAGCAGCCATTTGCAACCTGGATGCTGATCTGGCTCTGGGTCGACATCATCCTGCTCGTCCTTTGGGCGAGCGGAATATTGGAACCTATGGCCGTCTCGGCGCTTGCGAAAATCGCCGCCGGCGCCTAGAGGCGTGGCTTTAATGACAAGCGCAACGATCCGACCCGCCAGCGACTATCCGCCCGGCGGCGATGCCTTTCGCCATCGCCACCTGACCGGTATCGCACAGCTTACTCCGTGGGAGATAAGCTATATCCTCGATGCCGCCGAACAATGGGTCGACCTGAACCGGTCGGGCGCGGCCAAGCATGACGATGCGCTGCGCGGCCTGACGATCATTAACGCTTTTTTCGAAAATTCGACACGGACGTTATTGTCGTTCGAGATCGCGGGAAAAAGGCTGGGTGCCGACGTCGTCAACATGCACGCCGCCCAGTCGAGCGTGAAGAAGGGCGAAACGCTCATCGACACGGCGATGACCTTGAACGCGATGCGGGCCGACGCGATCGTCATTCGCCATCAGAGTTCGGGCGCGGTGCAACTGATCGCCGACAAGGTCGACTGCCCGGTGCTCAACGCCGGGGACGGACGCCATGAACATCCGACGCAGGCGTTGCTCGACGCCCTCACCATTCGGCGCCGCAAAGGCAAGGTCGAAGGCCTTACCATCGCCATCTGTGGCGACGTGCTCCACAGCCGCGTTGCGCGCTCGAACATCCTGGCGCTGACGCTGCTCGGCAACGAGGTGCGCGTGGTCGCCCCGCCGACGCTGATCCCGCCCGCGATGGACCGGATGCACGTGCGGGTTTTCACCGACATGGACAAGGGGCTGGAGGACGCCGACGTCGTGATGATGCTGCGGCTGCAGAACGAACGGATGGACGGCGCCTACCTTCCCTCCCCGCGCGAATATCATGCGCTGTACGGCCTGACGCCGAAGCGGCTGGAGCGTGCCAGACCCGATGCGATCGTGATGCACCCCGGGCCGATGAACCGGGGCGTCGAGATCGACAGCAGCGTCGCCGACGACGCCGCGCGATCGACGATCACCGAACAGGTCGAAATGGGGGTCGCGGTGCGGATGGCGTGCCTCGACATACTGACCCGCCGGACGCGGACGGTGCCGGGATGGAACTGACACCGTTGCTGATAGAGAATGCCCGCCTCCTCGGCGGCGCCATGTCCAACATCCTCGCGGTGGACGGGCGTATCGCCGCGATCGACCCGGCGGACATCCCCGCCGATGCTGCGCGCATCGACGCACGGGGCCAGTGGCTTGCCCCCGGCATCGTCGACCTGGGGGTGTTTGCGACCGACAAGCCCGCGTTTCACTTCGGCGGGATCACGCGCGCGGCGCTGATGCCCGACGGCAGCCACCCCCTCGACCATCCCGGTATGGTCGAGCGCGCGGCGAAGGGCGGCAAGCCCGACCTGTGGGTCCATCCGCTCGCCGCCGCGACCAAGAGCCTTGCGGGCAAGGAACTGGCCGAGATCGGATTGATGAAAGCCTCGGGCGCGCGCGCGATCGCGACGGGTCGTGCGCGCATCGCCGACGCCGGCGTCATGCGCCGCGTGCTCGTCTATGCCGCGTCGCTCGGCCTCACCGTCGTGGCGCATGCCGAAGACGAGGGCTTGACCGCGGGCGCGGTCGCGACCGACGGGGAGATGGCGACGCGCCTGGGCCTTGCCTCTGCTCCGGCGATCGCCGAGGCGATGGCGATCGCCCGCGACCTGATGCTGGTCCAGGAAACCGGCGCCGCGCTGCACTTTCGCCAGGTCACGACGGGAGCGGCCCTCGACCTGATCCGTGAAGCGAAGGCGGCGGGCCTGCCCGTAACCTGCGGCATCACGCCGGCGCATCTCTTTCTCTCCGATACCGCGATCGGTGACTTCCGCACCTTTGCGCGCCTGTCGCCACCGCTGCGCAGCGAGGACGACCGCCACGCCTGCCTCGCGGCGATCGCCGATGGCACGATCGACGTCCTTGCCTCGGGCCACGACCCGCGCGGTCCCGAAGACAAGCGGCTGCCCTTTGCCGAAGCGATGCCAGGTATGGCGGGCGCCGAAACACTGCTCGCGATGGGGCTTCAGCTCGTGCGCGACGGCCATATTACGCCGGGGCGGCTGTTCGAACTGCTCGCGGCGAACCCGGCGCGCCTGCTCGGCCTCGACTGCGGGCGGATCGACGCAGGATGCGATGCCGATCTCATCCTGATCGACCCAGACACGCCGTGGCAGGTCGATGCGAAAAAGATGGCCGCGTGGGCCGGCAATACGCCGTTCGACGGGATGCCGATGCAAGGCCGCGCGACCGCCGTCTGGAAGGGCGGGCAGCGCATCCGCTGACCGGCAGGCCGGGCAAACAGAAAGGGCGCGACCTGCCGGCCACGCCCTTTCGTTTCCCGCATCAGGAAATCGTCAGCGCGACGCGAGCCGCATCGGGCTTGCCTTGGCGGCCCACTGGATCGTTTCGCCGCCGCCCATTTCGCGGATGAAACAGGCCTGCCCGGCTGCCTTGAGCTCGCTGCACAGGCTGAGTGCATCGGCGCGGCTCTTCAGCCCGTTGACGGTCAGTCGATAGAAGGTGCGACCCTTGACGTCGGCGGCATAGCTCGCTCCCGGGAAGGCAGCGAGGGCATGGTTGCGCTTCTGGATCGCGCCCCATTTTTCCTTCGCCACCGCCAGGCTGTCATAGGCGCCGAGTTGCACCGCCCAGCCCGAGGGCTTTTTCGAATCGAACACCTGCGGCGTGATCCGCGCGGCGAGTTCGGCCGCCTTTTGCGCGACGGCCTGCGCCTCTTCGCTGCTGCCGCCCGTAACGCGCGGCGCATGACGATAGCTTCCCGCATCGGCCTGGATCACCGGCGCCGGGCTCGGCAACTCGGTGACCGGAACCACGCCTTCGGCGTCGCGTCGCGGCATCGGCAATTCGACCGACCGGATCGCGCCATTGTCGGCGCTTGCGACCATCACCGGCGGCGGCGGCGCAACGCTTTCGACCGGGGCCGGGTCGGCGCTTGCCATTTCGACCGGCGCGGCAACGGCCGCCGTCTGCACGTCGGCGGGGAAATTGCTCAGCGCGAGGCGCACCGGCATGCCGATGTCGTCCTGCGCCTGCGTGCCGAGCAGGCTCGCGATACGAACCGCGGGCGCCGGTTGTTCGGCGAGCTTCGACCATTCGGCCATGCGGCCATCGAGCTTGTCGAGCGGCAGGTCCTGCGACGCGAGGATGCGGGCCTGCGCCCAGCGTCCCGACAGGGCAAAGGCAAGCGCGAGATTCTGACGGGTACGCGCGTCGGCGCCGGGCTGGCGCGCAGCGGCGGTCAGCACGTAGATCGCCGATTCGCTGTCGCCGGCGAGCGCCAGGGCGAGGCCGGTGTCCGACGCCGGCACGATATCGGCGTGGTTCTTGAGCAGGTCGATCGCCGCCGCGGCCTTGCCCTGCGCGATATTCGCCAGCGCCAGCGCGATGATCGTGTTGCTGTCGCCGGCCCCGAGGTCCACGGCCTCGTTCAGCGCCGCCGTGGCCGATGCGAAACGCCCATCGTTCAGATAGGCCTGCCCGAGCAGCGCACGATAGTGGCCGTCGCGCGGGCTTGCCGAAACCGCGGCTTCGGCGTGCGCGACCGCCTTGCTTACCTTGCCCGCTTCGAGCGCTTCGCGCGCCTTGTCCGCGGACTTCGCAGCGGTCTGCGGCGCGCCGAGCGTGTCGGAGGGCGCCATGGCGATCTTGTTCATGCTACAGCCCGTGGCGGTAATCCCGATCACGAAGCCCGAAACGGCAATTTTGGTCAGCAGGTTGCGTTTCATTTCAAAGGTCCCCCCAGGGTGCGTCACGCCTTCGTCGCCCGGCGCGCAGGGCGCGTCGCCGGAAGGCGGCTCGCCATCGCGTCGATTTCGGGCAGCGAAGCCAGATAGTCGTCGAGAAGGTCGGTCAGGATATGCTGGGCCGAACGACCGGTTACCGCGCTCGCAAGACGCAGGCGCAAATGACGATCGGCGTCGAGCCGCAGCGTGAAGGCGGCCTTTTCGCGGGCGCGAACGGGCCGCGGCGCCTTCGCCTGCGTCGCAGGGCGCTGTTCGACCTTGCGGGCGACGGCGGCGACGCGATCGATCAGCGATTCCTGCTGGCGCACGATTTCGGGCACCTCGGGAACGAGGGGCTCGGCGGGGACGGCAACATCCTCGGCCAGTTCCGGCTCGATAGCGTCGGCGGCGCTGTTCTCGACCGCCTGTTCGGCCGCGGCATTATGCGCCAGGACCGACCCCGGCATCAGCGGCTTGAGGTCGACCAGATGCGCCGGCTCGGACTGATCCGGGTCGACGTCATAGCCCATGTCGTTCCATCCGAGATCGTCATAGCCGGTACCGGCGAGCGGTCCGGGGCCGCTGCCCAGCGGCTGACGGCGCATCGCGGGCCGCGCACCGCCCTTGCGGGCAAGCAGGCCGGCGCTCAGCGACGCGAGAGGTTTGGGTTCGCCCATCATCGCCCTCCCCGCTTACTGGCCAGCGATGCGGCGGCCGAAGCCACCGCCCATCGGACGAACCGCGCCATAGCCCGGCGCCGCCGGCATCGGGGCGCTGAACACGGTGCGGCGGAAATTCTTTTCGAGCCGGTCGTTGATATACGTCCAGAGCTGGCGGATCTCGTCGGCGGACCGCCCGTTCGGATCGACTTCCATCACCGTGCGGCCGTCGATCATCGACGCGGCATAGTCGGTGCGGTGATGCAGCGTCACGGGCGCGACGGTGCCGTGCTGCGACAGCGCAACCGCCGCCTCGCTGGTAATCTTGGCTTTCGGCGTCGCCGCATTGACGACGAAGACGAGCGGCTTTCCCGCTCGCTCGCAAAGATCGACCGTCGCGCCGACCGCGCGCAGGTCGTGCGGGCTCGGACGCGTCGGGACGACGATCAGTTCGGCCACGCCGATGACACTCTGAATCGCCATGGTGATCGCCGGGGGCGTGTCGATGACCGCAAGTTTGAAGCCCTGCTGCCGCAGGATTTCGAGGTCGGATGCAAGCCGCGCAACGGTGGTTTGCGCAAAGGCCGGGAGATCGGTTTCGCGCTCGTTCCACCAGTCGGCCAGCGAGCCTTGCGGGTCGATGTCGATCAGCACGACGGGACCCGCACCCGCGAGCTGGGCCTGCACCGCAAGGTGGCCCGAAAGAGTCGTCTTGCCCGACCCGCCCTTTTGTGAAGCCAATGCCAAAACGCGCACGACTGTCCCCCTGAAAATCCAAATTCGGCCGGAGGAATGGCACGCAGGCCGCTAAAATTGAGTTAACGATGATAAAAAGAGGGTGAACGCTTTCCTCGCGGTCAGGGTTAACGCGCCTTTAGGACGGACCTGTGCCATAATGGACCGAAATCGCGATCATCGCCCCTGTCGATAACGGCCTATTAGCCATTATGACGGTAGGAGTGCTGCGGGGACTGTCGATCGCCGCGCCTTTCGGGCCGGCAGCGCCCGTCATTGGAGATATTCATGCGCCTGTTTCGCACCGCCCTTTCGATCACCCTTCCGGCCGTCGCGGCGCTTGCGCTCGCTGCTCCCGCCCAGGCCGACGTCAAATCGGGCGTCGACGCCTGGCAGCGCGGCGACTATGCCGCCGCCGTCGCCGAATGGCGCCCGCTCGCGCTGGCCGGCGATCCCGACGCGCAGTTCAATCTGGGCCAGGCCTATAAGCTGGGACGCGGCGTATCCGCCGATCTCGGTCAGGCCGAAGCCTGGTATCGCCGCGCCGCGAAGCAGGGACATTTGCAGGCCGAAGACAATCTGGGGCTCGTCCTGTTCACCGCCGGTCGGCGACAGGATGCGATGCCGTTCATCGAGGCATCGGCAGCTCGCGGCGAACCGCGCGCACAATATGTCCTTGGCACCGCGCATTTCAACGGGGATCTTGCCGCGGAAAACTGGCCGCTCGCCTATGCCCTGACCAAAAGAGCGAGCGACGCCGGGCTGGACATCGCTTCGGCGCGCCTTGCGCAGCTCGACCGGCTGATCCCGCTGGAACAGCGACAGCGCGGGCTGGCGATGCTGCCCGACATGGAGAAGGACGAACAGCGCGCCCGCCTCGCGGCGGTCAATGCCGCAGCGCCGCCGCCGCCCAAGTCCTCGCCCTCACGCATGCAGACCGCGCAACTGCCCGCGTCGAAGCCCGCGACGACCTATACGCCGCCGCCTGTTATCAAGCCGGCGCCGGCCGCGGCACCGGTGCCCGCCGCACCGCCGCTATCGCCCGCAGCCCAGACCGCAGCGGCCGCCGCAGCCGAGGCGACCGCCGCCGCCGATGTCGCAGCCGCCGAAGCCGGACCGTCGGGGCAGAAGCCCGCGCCCCCGGCCTCGCAGCCGATCCGCACCACCGCTTTGCCGCCGTCCTCACCCGCCTCGCCCGGTGTCTCCTATGCGGCGCCGCCCGAATCCGGCCCGCTGCCGCCGAAGCAGGACGTCGCGCCCGCGCCGATCGCGTCGCCCGCTCCGCCGCCGGCGAAAGTCGCCGAAATTCCGGCGCCCGCGGCGCAAGGACGCGCTCCGGCCGCACAGAGCCCGTGGCGCGCCCAGCTCGGCGCTTTCGGCGTCGAGGCGAATGCCCGCAACCTGTGGAACCGGCTGGAGAGCAAATATCCGGGCCTCGCCGACCGCCAGCCTTATCTCGTCAAGGGAGGGAAGCTGACCCGCCTGCAGGCCGGCGGCTTCGCCAGCAAGGCCGACGCGACAAGCTTTTGCGCGACGATGAAGCGAGGCGGCCAGCCTTGCCTGGTCGTGGACAAATAACCGCCTGCGATCCGACCCGGGTTCAGTCGCCCTGGAGACCATCGCCCAGACGCTTTGCGTTGAAGCGCCGCATCCAGCGAGCAAGCTCCGCGTCGGTCATCGCGTCCAGGATATGGTGCAGCGTGGCCGCGGCTTCGTCCTGCCCGAGCTTGAAGCGTGCACGAACCTTTGTGACGCGGGCGCGAAATCCGATGATGTGCCGGACCAGCGAGTCATAGCGGTCGCCCAATTCGTCCGCAGACCACGGCCGGTCGCGCGCCCGTTCGACATGCGCGATCAGCCTGTCGAGTGCCTCCGCGGTCAAGCCCGCATCGACCGTGATATCCGCTTCGATCTGCGCCTGGGCATAGTTCCAGGTCGGCCCCCAATCGCGCTTTCCGGCCATCGAGGGGTCGATATAGGCGTCGGGGCCCTTGAACAGGATCGTTGCCCGGCGGTCGGCCAACAAGGCCGCGTGGAGCGGGTTCGCTCGCCCGAAATGGCCGATCAGTTCGACGAGCCCATCCTCCTCGTCGAACACACCGACGAGCGGCAGCAGGCTCGCCTCGCGCCCGCTTGCCGAGCAGACCCAGGCAAGCGGACAGGTTTCGACAAGCGCCCG
>CAZSMB010000084.1:0-11082 GCA_964607625.1 uncultured Sphingopyxis sp.
GTTCCTCGCCTCAGTTTCGGGCGCTGCCCATCAGGCGAAGCAGGAACATGAACATGTTGATGAAGTCGAGATAGAGGTTCAGCGCCCCCATCACGACCGACTTGCCCACGAAATCGGTTCCGCGGACATGGAAGTACATGCTCTTGATCTTCTGCGTGTCATAAGCGGTGAGACCCGCGAACACGAGCACGCCGATCACGCTGATCGCGAGGCTGAGCGCGCTGGACTGCACGAACATGTTGATGACCATCGCGACCAGAATGCCGACCACGCCCATGATCAGGAAGGTGCCAAGACCCGACAGATCCTTTTTGGTCGTGTAGCCATAGAGGCTGAGACCAAGGAAGGCCGCGGCGGTCGCGAAGAAGGTCGTCGCGATCGAGGTTCCCGTATAGACGAAAAAGATCGACGCCATCGACAGGCCCATGACGACCGAAAAGGCCCAGAACAGGCCCTGCGCCGCCGCCGTCGACAGGCGGTTGATGCCGAAGCTGAGCACCATCACAAAGGCCAGCGGGGCCAGCATGATCACCCATTTGGCGATTCCCGGACCGAACAGCAGCGCCGGCGCGCCCGCCCAGTTCGAAAAGAGCAGCGCAACGATACCGGTCAGCAGCACGCCCGACGCCATGTAATTATAGACCGACAGCATGTACGACCGCAGGCCGGCATCGACGGCCCCGTCCGCCGTCGGGGCGGCTCCGAAACCGGACGCCGCCATATTGGGGTCGTTCCAATTAGCCATTTCAAATCTCCATCACCGGCCAGAACATACCGGCCGTAAAGACAATATCGGTGTTTTGCCGGCCGCTTTCAAGCGAAACCGGACGGCGGTGTACAGCGGACTGGAATCGCGCGGCCGCATCCCTATGCTGGCGTCGCCATGTCCACGCACCGCCTGTTCGTCGCCCTGCGGCCGCCACGCGCGGTGCGCGCCCAATTGACCGCGATCATGCACGGCATCGCGGCGGCGCGCTGGCAGAGCGATGAACAGCTCCATCTGACGCTGCGCTTCATCGGCGAGGTCGACCGCCACAGCGCCGAAGATATCGCGGCGGCGCTCGGCACGCTGCACGGCCGCGCGATCACGGCGCGGATCGCCGGAATCGGCGCATTCGAGCGGAAGGGGCGGCCGCACATGGTGTGGGCGGGGGTCGAGCCCGCCGCACCGATCGCCGCGCTGCACCGCAAGGTGGGCCAGTGCCTGGCGCGCGTCGGCATCGCGCCCGAAACGCGGACCTTCGTTCCGCATATAACCCTTGCCAGGCTGAACCGCGCATCCGGCCCGGTTGCGCCCTTTCTGGCGCTGAACGGCGATCTGTCCGGCGCGCCTTTCACGTTCGATCACGTCATATTGTACGAGAGCGAGCTCGCGCATGGCGGATCACGCTATCATCCCGTCGCGCGTTATTCGCTGACGCCATATTTGGACAGCAAGGCCGCGGCGACCGCGCTGACGTCGTCCCATGTTGCGGCGAAACCCTTGTCGTCGCCATAATAGGGGTCGGTCACGCTCTCCCCCGCGCGCCCGGGGACGAAGTCGAGCATCAACAGCAGCCGCGCGGTCGCATCGGCGGGAGCGATCGCGCGCGCGTCGCGCAAATTGGCGTCGTCAGCGGCGAGGATCAGGTCGAAGCGCCGGAAATCCTCGGCCGTCAGTTGGCGCGCGCGCAGGCCACCGATGTCTACCCCGCGCCGCTGCGCCTCTGCCTGGGCGCGGACGTCGGGCGGGTGGCCGACATGCCAGTCGCCGGTTCCTGCCGAATCGAGCGTCGCCGCGAGCCCCCCACGCTCGAAAGTGGCGCGTGCCGCACCTTCGGCGAGCGGCGAGCGACAGATATTGCCGAGGCACAGGAAAAGAATGGCGGGCCCGCGCGCCGTAGCGGCATCGGGGATCGGAAAATCGTCGGTCAAAAGTTGAATCCTCTTTCAACTTGCGCAGGCGCCGCGCTCTGCTAGCCAAGGGGCAACAGCGATAACGGGTCAGGGAGAGGCTTGCCAATGGCCGATAGCGAAACTGCAGCAATGCCGGTGCCGGAGAGCGGCGCGGATCCGGTCGCCGCGACGCGGGCCACGCCCTATGCCTGGTATGCGCTCGGCATCCTCTTTCTTGTCTATGTCCTCAATTTCATCGATCGGCAGATCATCACGATCCTTGCCCCCGATCTGAAGCGCGATCTGGGGCTCAACGACGCCGATATCGGCTTTCTGTACGGCACCGCCTTTGCGGTCTTCTATGCCCTGTTCGGAGTGCCGCTGGGCCGGCTCGCCGACGCGTGGCACCGCGTCCGCTTGCTGACCGTCGGCCTGTCGGTCTGGTCGGCGATGACGGCGCTTTCGGGCCTTGCGACCGGAAAGCTGCAACTGTCGGCGGCACGGATGGGGGTCGGCGTCGGCGAGGCGACCGCGGGGCCCGCCGCCTATTCGCTGATTTCGGACCTGTTCCCGAAGAACATGCGTGCGACGGCTCTCGCGATCTATTCGGCAGGCCTCTATTTCGGCGGGGGCATTTCGCTGATGATCGGAGGCTTCATTGTCGAAGGCTGGAACCGCGCCTATCCAGACGGCGGTCCGCTCGGGCTCGTCGGCTGGCAGGCGGCTTTCATGGCGGTCGGCATCCCCGGCCTGTTGCTCGCGGCGTGGGTCGCGACGCTGAGAGAGCCGGTGCGCGGGCTGGTCGACGGCGTGCCGACCGAGCCATCGCCGACACCCTTCAAGGGCTTTTTCGAAGAACTCTATGCGATCATCCCGCCCTTCACCCTGCTCGCCGCCCTGTCGCGCGGCGGCCGGGCGCTGGCGATCAATGCCGGGGCTGCGGTCCTGCTGACGCTGGGCGCTCTGGCGATGATCGGCGTCACCGGCGCGACGCTGCAATGGGCATGTATCGCGTTCGGCTATTATGCGGTCTTCTCGTGGGCGACGTCCCTTCGAAGCCGCGACGCGCCGACCTTTCACCTGATCTGGGGGTCGAGGGCCTTCATCACGACGATCCTCGGCTATGGCACCGTTGCCTTCATGTCCTATGCGTCGAGCGCCTTCGCCCCCGTCTACGCGCTCGAAGTGCTGGGCGAGGATGCCGCGACCGTGGGCTTCTGGGTCGGCGGCATGGGCGCGCTCGCGGGCTTCCTCGGCGTCATCCTCGGCGGGCGCATGTCCGACTGGCTGCGCCAGCGCAACGAGGCGGGACGCCTGCTGGTCGTCGCTTTCGGGCTGATCGCGCCGATCGCGCCGATCGTCGTGGCCTTTACGACAAGATCCGAACCGGGAAGCGCCGACTTCATCCGCTTCACCGCCTTCGCCTCGCTCGCCGGCCTGCTCGCATCGAGTGCGCTTGGCGCCGCGGCCGCGACGACACAGGACCTGGTCCTGCCGCGAATGCGCGGTACCGCGACGGCGACCTTCTTCCTGTCGACGACGCTCGTCGGGCTTGCGCTTGGCCCCTATATGGCAGGACAGGTATCGGCGATGACGCAAAGCCTGTCGACCGGCGTGCTGTCGACGCTGGCCATCGTCCCGTTCGGTCTGGCGATGCTATGGATCGCCTATCGCAGCGTGCCCGCTGCGGCGGGCAATGTCGTCGACCGGGCGCGCGCCGCTGGCGAAACGATCTGACGGCGGCTTCCGACGCGTTATTCGGCGACCGGGGCGGAGAAGACGCCGCACGCGACACGGCCACCACTGTTGCCGCTGGGGTCGGTGCGCATGTCGTCGGGTCCGGCGTGAATCACAAAGGCCGCCCCGTCGGCGTCGAGGATGCCGTTCGCGCCCGATAGCGGCGTGCCGACGAGCTGGATCGACGCATGACCGATCATCCCTTCTTCAACGACGAGATTGGGCAAGTCTCCATGATGCGCACCCATCGGATTGTCGCGGCCGTGCTGCGCGCCGGTCGGATTCCAGTGCCCGCCCGCGCTGGTGAAGTCGGGCGGTGTGCACTGGCCCGTGGTATGGATGTGCATGCCATAGGTGCCGGGGGCGAAGCCGCGCGCGACCACCTCGACGCGCAGCCCCGTTCCGTCCTTGAAGATATCGACCCGCCCCCGGTCGGCGCCGGCGGCGTCGTGCAGCTGGGCCGTCGCATCCGCAACGGGCAAGGTCGTGGGCGTCGTCCCGCCCAGGGTCGAGCAACCGGCGAGCGCGAGCGCGCCGACGGCAGCCCAGGCGAGCGAGGTAGTCCGAAGCGTTGCGATCGTCATAGTCTGCCCTCCTGTTGCGTAACGAACCCGGCCGCGCGCAGCCGCACGAACGATCGGGACATGATGGCCTGCTTTGCGCCGCGTTCCAAGATTTAAGTCGGGCCCCGGCGCCGGCCGTCATGCCCCATGAAAAAGGGGCCGCGAATCGCTCCGCAGCCCCCGTTCGTCCAGTTTCCAGATCAGCGATCAGAAAACGCGGGCATATTGCTCGTTGCCGACGAAACCAAGCTTGCCGACGCCGCTGCGCTTGATCACCGCCATGACATTGTCGACGACGAAATAGCGCGCGAGCGGATCGGGCTGCACCTGCAGCTCGGGCTCGACCGGCAGCGCCTTGGTCTGCTCGAGATATTGCGCGAGCTGCGCCAGGTCGACCGCCGAGCCGTTCCAGGTGATCGTCCCGTTCGCCAGGATCATCACCTTGTTCTTTTCCGGATCGACATTGTTCTTTGCGTCGTTCGGAACCGGCAGGTCGATCTTCACCGCGTGGGTCTGGACCGGGATGGTGATGATGAACATGATGAGGAGCACGAGCATGACGTCGATCAGCGGCGTCGTGTTCATTTCCATCATCGGTTCATTATCGTCCCGATCGCCAACTGCCATGGCCATAGGATTATTCCTTCATTCCTAAGCGGACCGACGCCTTAGAGGCGGCCCAGCGTACCCGAACCAGGCGCGGGTTCGGAAATGAACCCGATCTTCTGGAAACCGGCATATTGCATCGTATAGATCACCCCGCCGATGCACTGGTACGGCGTGTTGATGTCGCCGCGGATGTGCACTTCGGGGAAGTTCTCTTCGGTGATATTCTGCGGGCCGCCGATATCCTCGAGCAGCTTTTCCAGCTTGTTCTGCCCCATTTCGAGCAGCTGGCGCGAATCGACCGGAGTCTGGCCCCAGAAAACCTCGCACGCGGTGCTTTCGGGGTTCGGCTGGCCATCGCCGTCGGTGTCGGCCGACCGGACCGAGATGTTCACATTCTCGGGCTTGGTGGTCGTCGGTTCGAAGACCACGTCGGGCAGCTTGAGGTTCACCGTCTCCAACACCACGGGCACCGTGATGAGGAAGATGATGAGCAACACCAGCATAATATCCACGAGCGGCGTCGTGTTGATGTCCGACATCGGGGCATCTTCGCCCTTGTTGCCTGCACTCATCGCCATAGGATTAGCATCCTGTCACAAAATTTCTGTCATGGCCCATGACCGCCGCATCGCGGCGCCCATGTCCGCGGACCCCGCCCGTCCGCGATCCGGACAGGGCGGGAACCCGGAAAATCAGGCCTTCTTCGGCGCAGCGGCCGGAGCAGCCTTGGCCGGAGCGGCCGAAAGCGTGGCGGGCTTCACCTGACCGCCCGACATGATCGAACCGAGAACGTCGTTCGAGAAGGTCGACAGACGGCGGGCGATCGCCTTGTTGCGGCTCTGAAGCCAGTTGAACGCGAGCACCGCGGGAACCGCCACGATCAGACCGATGGCGGTCATGATGAGCGCTTCACCGACCGGACCGGCAACGGTGTCGATCGACGCCTGACCCGATGCACCGATCTTCACGAGGGCGCGAAGAATACCGATAACGGTACCGAACAGACCCACGAACGGAGCGGTCGAACCGACCGTCGCGAGGAACGCCAGGCCACCGTTCAGCTTCGAGTTGATGTGGTTCTGCGAACGCTCGAGCGTGCCGTGCATCCAGTCATGCGCTTCGACGGGATCGGTCAGCTTGTTATGCTCTTCGTTCGCACGCAGACCGTCTTCGACAACCTGACGATAGGCGCTGTTCTTTTCCAGCTTCGCCGCACCGTCGGCGAGCGTGGGCGCGCGCCAGAAATTGGCGTCGACGGCCTTGCCCTGGCCGATGACCTTGTTCTGCTCAAACAATTTGGTGAACAGGATGTAGAGCGTGCCGATGAACATGACCAGCAGCACCAGGAAGGTGACCTGCGACACGATACCGCCCTCGCACAGCGCCGGCACGAGACCATAGGGGTTCTCGCCTTCGCTCTTCACGCACATCGATGCGGGCATGAGGGTCATGCCGACATCGTGGCCACCCGCCGCAGCAGCGGCATTTGCGATCAGATTAAACATATTGGAAATTCCCTCTCAAAATAATCGTAAGATCAAAAACCGTGAATGTGGGAACCGCGGGTTCCGGGCCGATTACTTCGGAATCTGCCAGCGGATGCGGTTGCTGTAGCTCCCCGTCGTCGGATTGCCCGCCTTGTCCTTTGCCGGCGCGAACCGGGCGCGGCGCGTGATCAGCTTGCAAGTCTCCGCGTCCAGATCGGAGTGCCCGCTCGACGAGGTAATGTCGCACGAGGTCACGCGGCCATCGGTACCGACGGTGACGCGGAAACCGGTCGTGCCCTCACGCTCTTCGCGCATCGCGCGCGCCGGATAGTCGTCGTTGGTCGCCCAACGCCCCGGGTTGCCCTTTGGCGAAGCACCGGCGCTGAGATCGGGGGCCGGCGGCGCGGGGGGCGCAGGCGGCACATAGATCGGCGGCGGCGGTGCCGGCGGAGCCTTCGGCACCGACTGAACCGTGTTCGTCGTGACCGGCGGCGGAATCGGCGACGGCGGCGTCACGACCGGCGGCGGCGGCGGAAGCTTGTTGTCCGGCGGCGGCGGCGGCGGGGGCTCCTCCGGCGGCGGCGGCTCTTCAACGTCCACCACGTCCAGTTTTTCGGCAATTTTCTTGACGATGCTGATGTTCAGACCGTTCACCAGGCCATAGCCCAGCAAAGCAGTGAACAGACCGACCAAGACAACTGCCACTACCCTATTTTTAGGGTCGACATTATCACCATAAGCCATTCAGGGACGACGCTCCTTGCTAGATCATCCTGACACCAAATCCATGCCGACGGGTTCGGTTGCACATTAGCCCGGATGATTTCCGATGCGTTCCGCGAGACCCGGCGGTCAGCTTCCGGTTGTTATGTTCTTCCGGGCGCTTCGTCGGACGTCCTATCGCGGTGGCGACGAGTTCGCAAACCCTTTATCAGCGGTTAATGTGCGGTACCCCATGATGGACCCGAACCGCCGGAACGAGCCCCGCAAGCGACAGAAAGAGACATGATGATGCGAGTCCTCCTCCCCGCCGCCGCCCTCGGCCTTAGTCTTCTAAGCGTTGGAATCCCGAGTGTTTCGGCAATGCAGGCCGACACCACCGCCAAGTCCGGCGGGCAAAATCCCTATAGCTATGCGGACCTCGCGGACCTCGCCGTCGCGTCTCCGATCGTGGTGCGCGCGCAAATAAGGGACAGTGCGATGGTCAAGCCCGAACGGGCGCCGGGGCTCGCAGAGGGTCACAGCCGCTTCTATGTCGAGGCCGAGATCGTCAGCCTGATTCGCGGCTCCGGCCCGCTTGCGAAGCGCATATCCTACCTCGTCGATTTGCCGCTCGATGCGCGCGGAAAGCCGGCAAAGCTCAAGAAGAAGCAGCCCGTCTTGCTCTTTGCCCGTCCCGTCGCAGCGCGGACGGCGGGATCGTCGAGCACCAGCGCCATCCGCCTGGTTGCTCCCGATGCCCAACTCGCCTGGGATCCGGCGACCGAAGCGGAGCTTCGCGCGATCCTGACCGAACTGGTCAAGCCGGGCGCACCGCCGAAAATCACCGGAATCGCCAATGGTTTCCACGTCTCCGGGACCTTGCCTGGCGAAGGAGAGACCCAGCTTTTCCTCGATACCGCGAACGGCGATCCCGTATCGCTGACGATTACGACGAGCGCCAACGGATCGCGCCGCTGGTCGGCCGCGTTCGGCGAGATCGTCGAAGGCGCGGGCGTCCCCGAGCGCGACACGCTCGCATGGTATCGCCTCGCCTGCGGGCTCCCGAAAACCCTGCCGCTTTCAAAGCTGGCCGGCACCCCCGCCGAGGATCGGCGCAAGGCGGCGTCGGACTATGCGGTCGTGCTCGGCGCCCTGGGCGAATGCACCCGGACCCGGACCCCGCCCCCGGCCGGTTGACCGGGCCGGAGATGTCGTCGGGCTATACCGTGTGAAAGCATAAATATAGGCGGGTGCGGGCTTGTTTCGCCGCGAAAAGCCGATAGGGGCGCTCGGACCGGGAATCGCCCCCCTTTCTGCCCACCACCGACGGAGAGCCGCCATGTCGCCCCAGCCCGCCCCCACCGCCGCTCGCGCCCCGCTGCGTGTCGCGCTTGCCGGAATCGGCGTCGTCGGGGGCGGTGTCGTCCGCCTGCTCGAAGCGAACCGCGACCTGATCGCACGGCGCGCGGGACGGCCGGTCGAGATCGTCGCCATCTCGGCGCGCGACCGGCAGAAGGATCGCGGCCTCGACCTTTCGGCCTATCGCTGGGAAGACGACATGGGGGCGCTGGTGGCGGCCGACGATATCGACGTCGTCGTCGAAATGGTCGGTGGGGCGGACGGCCCCGCGTTGACCCTGGCACGCCAAACGCTGTCCGCGGGCAAGGCCCTCGTCACCGCGAACAAGGCGATGATCGCGCACCACGGCCTCGACCTCGCGCGCCTTGCCGAACAGGCGGACACGCCGCTCAAATACGAGGCCGCTGTCGCGGGCGGCATCCCGGTCATCAAGGCGATCCGCGAAGGGGCGTCGGCGAACCAGATCGCGCGCGTCTATGGCATCCTCAACGGGACGTGCAATTACATCCTCACCCTGATGGAGCGCGATGGCGCCAGCTTCGACGACGCACTCGCGGCCGCGCAGGCCGAAGGCTATGCCGAAGCCGATCCGACCTTCGACATCGAGGGCATCGACGCGGCGCACAAGCTTTCGATCCTCGCCGCGCTATGTTTCGGCGCGCGGCTCGATATCGATGCGGTCGCCGCGGCGGGCATCCGGCATGTCACCGCCGCCGACATCCGCGAGGCCGAAGCACTCGGCCACCGCGTCCGCCTGATCGGCATGGCCGAACGCGACGACGGCGCGAACGGCGGCGGGCTCTATCAGAACGTCCAGCCCTGCCTTGTGCCTTCCGATCATCCGCTCGCCTATGTTCCCGGCGCGCTCAACGCGGTGGTTGCCGAAGGCAATTTCGTCGGGCGCCTCTTTTTCGAGGGCGCCGGGGCGGGGGCGGGGCCTACGGCGTCGGCCATCGTGGCGGACATCATCGACATAGCGCGGGACGAATATGGCCCCGCCTTCGCGATGCCCGTCGATGCGCTCGACCAGGCGCCGCCCGCCGATGCCGGCGCGCGCGTCGGCAAACATTATGTCCGCCTGATCGTCGAGGACCGCATCGGCGTGCTCGCCGAAATCGCGACGGCGATGCGCGATGCGGGCGTATCGATCGAGAGCTTCATCCAGCGCGGCGACGAAGAGGGCGGCGGCGTGGTGATCGCGCTCGTCACCCACGAAGGGCCCGCGCGCGCGATCCACGCGGCGCTGGCGACGCTGCGCGCCTCGCAGCATCTGGTCGGCGAACCGATGCACATGCCGATCCTGGCGCTTTAGGGCGTGTCGCCGCCAGGCTGGTCTTCACCGTCAGGCGCGGTGCGTTTCTTCACCAGCTCATAGAGGGGGTTGTATTCGGGACCGGGCGGATAGCGCCCACCGATCGACATCCAGTTATAGGGCAGCCGGTCGAGGCTCATCGCCTTTGCCTCGGCACGCGGCAACGGCGCTTCGGCTTTCTGGCCCACCCCAGCGATCGCGCGCTGTTCCGGCGTCAGTCGATAGCGGTCGGTGTCGCTGCCGCACACGGTGATCGAGCCATCGTCGGCGGGCTTGCACCGCTTGATCGGGTCGACCAGCTCGCGCGTCCGCGCGATCGCCTCTCCGGCCGTGTCGACCGGCCCCTGGACCGCCTGCCCGGTCGCGGCCGGCGCCGTCACGCCGGCGGCGCACGCAAGCACCGCCACCGCCCCGAATCGGACGAAGCCTTCTCGACAAGCGGCGCGCGCGACCATATGGGCCACCATGCCGACCGGGCGGCACAAGTAAAGACGGAGAGTGGAATGACGAAGAGCGGCAGCAACCTCGACCGGGTGCTCGTGCTGGAAATGGTGCGGGTTACCGAAGCCGCGGCGATCGCTGCCGCGAAGCTGATCGGCCGGGGCGACGAAAAGGCCGCCGATGCCGCCGCCGTCGAGGCGATGCGCAATGCGTTCAACACTCTCTATATGGATGGCACCATCGTCATCGGCGAAGGCGAGCGCGACGAGGCGCCGATGCTCTATATCGGGGAAAAGGTCGGCGATGCGCCCGGCAAGGGTCCGAAGATCGACATCGCGGTCGACCCGCTCGAAGGCACGACGATCACCGCCAAGGCCGGCCCCAACGCGCTCGCGGTGCTCGCGATCGCCGAGGAGGGCTGCCTGCTCAACGCCCCCGACGTCTATATGGACAAGCTGGCGGTCGGCCCCGGCTATTCGCCCGATATCGTCGATTTCGACAAGAGCGTCCGCGAAAATGTCGAAGCGGTTGCGCGCGAAAAAGGCTGCGCGGCGAGCGACATCATCGTCTGCGTCCTCGATCGCCCGCGCCACGAGGCCGTCATCGCCGAGCTGCGCGAAATCGGATGCGGCGTCGCGCTGATCCCCGACGGCGACGTCGCCGGCGTGATCGCGACGACCAACCCCGAAACCAACATCGACATCTATATGGGGTCGGGCGGCGCGCCCGAAGGCGTGCTCGCCGCGGCGGCGCTGCGCTGCGTCGGCGGCCAGTTCAAGGGCCGCCTGCTTTTCCGCAACGACGACGAGCGGCTGCGCGCCAAGAAATGGGGCATCGAGGATCTCGATCGCGTCTACGACCTTCAGGACCTGGCCAAGGGCGATGTGATCTTCGCCGCGACCGGGGTCACCGACGGGTCGCTGTTGCGCGGGGTCAAGCATCGCCGCGGCGGCGTCCTGACCACCGAAAGCGTGGTGATGCGCGCGTCCTCCGGCAC
>CAZSMB010000085.1:0-10833 GCA_964607625.1 uncultured Sphingopyxis sp.
TAACCATGACGCAGGGCTGTCATGGTAATTTCATACGGTCGACCGCTTTTCCCTTGCGGTGAGGCGGCGGCATCGCCACCTTGTCATCCTAAGGGGGCCGCCTCTCCCCGGCGGGTCCCGCAAGGAGAACGACCCATGCCGTCCTTTTCGGAATCGCTCGAAAAGACCCTGCACAATGCGCTGAAAGCCGCGTCGGAGCGGCACCATGAATATGCGACGCTCGAGCATCTGCTCTTTGCGCTGATCGACGACGAACATGCCGCGGAGGTGATGCGGGCGTGCGGCGTCGCCCTGGGCGATCTGCAATCGGCGGTGGTCCACTATCTCGACACCGAACTCGACAGTCTGAAGGTAGAGGGCCACAGCGACCCCTCTCCGACCAGCGGTTTCCAGCGCGTCGTCCAGCGCGCGATCCTGCACGTCCAGTCGTCGGGCAAGGACGAGGTGACGGGCGCCAACGTCCTCGTCGCGCTGTTTTCCGAACGCGAATCCTATGCCGTCTATTTCCTGCAGCAGCAGGATCTGACGCGGCTCGACGCGGTGTCCTACCTTAGCCACGGCGTCGGCAAGGGCGGCAAGCCCTCGCCGCAGGCCGAGCCCGAGGAAAAGGAAGAGGCGAAGGAAAAGTCGGACGGCAAGAACAAGAAAGAGACCGCGCTCGATCAGTTCACCGTCAACCTCAACGAAAAGGCGAAGGGCGGCAAGGTCGATCCGCTGATCGGCCGCTCGGCCGAGGTCGACCGCACGATCCAGATCCTCTGCCGCCGCAGCAAGAACAACCCGCTCTATGTCGGCGATCCGGGCGTCGGCAAGACGGCGATCGCGGAGGGGCTCGCACGCAAGATCGTGGAAGGCGACGTGCCCGAGGTTCTGAAGGAAGCGGTGATCTATTCGCTCGACATGGGCGCGCTGCTCGCCGGCACGCGCTATCGCGGCGATTTCGAGGAGCGGCTGAAGCAGGTCGTCTCCGAACTCGAAGGACTGCCGCACGCGATCTTGTTCATCGACGAGATCCATACGGTGATCGGCGCCGGCGCGACCAGCGGCGGCGCGATGGATGCGTCGAACCTGCTCAAGCCCGCCCTCTCCGGCGGCGTCATCCGCTGCATCGGATCGACCACGTACAAGGAGTTTCGCAATCACTTCGAAAAGGACCGTGCGCTGCTGCGACGGTTCCAGAAGATCGACGTGATCGAACCGAGCATCGAGGATACGAAGAAGATCCTCGCCGGGCTGCGCGAGGCTTTCGAGAGCCATCACAATGTCAAATATACCGCCGATGCGATCAACGCGGCGGTCGAGCTGTCGTCGCGTTACATCAACGACCGCAAGCTGCCCGACAAGGCGATCGACGTGATCGACGAAGTCGGCGCGATGCAGATGCTGGTGCCGCCGTCGAAGCGCCGCAAGACGATCACCGCCAAGGAAATCGAAGCGGTGATCGCGACGATGGCCCGCATCCCGCCCAAATCGGTGTCGAGCGACGACAAGAAGGTGCTCGAAACGCTCGAGACCGACCTGAAGCGCGTGGTGTTCGGACAGAATACCGCGATCGAAGTGCTCGCGTCGGCGATCAAGCTGTCGCGTGCGGGGCTGCGCGATCCCGAAAAGCCGATCGGCAATTACCTGTTCAGCGGCCCGACCGGCGTCGGCAAGACCGAGGTGGCGAAGCAACTCGCAAGCCTGCTCGGCATCCCGCTCCAGCGGTTCGACATGTCGGAATATATGGAGCGCCATTCGGTGAGCCGCCTGATCGGCGCGCCGCCGGGCTATGTCGGCTATGACCAGGGCGGCCTGCTCACCGATGCGATCGACCAGAACCCGCATTGCGTGCTGCTGCTCGACGAGATCGAGAAGGCGCATCCCGACCTGTTCAACATCCTGCTGCAGGTGATGGACAACGGCCGCCTGACCGATCACCACGGCAAGACGGTCGACTTCCGCAATGTCATCCTGATCATGACGACCAATGCGGGCGCCAGCGACATGGCGCGCGAATCGATCGGGTTCGGACAGCAGACGCGCGAGGATGTGCAGGAAGAAGCGGTGAAGCGCATGTTCACCCCCGAATTCCGCAACCGCCTCGACGCGATCGTGCCCTTCGGCTATCTGCCGCCCGAGGTCGTCGCACGCGTCGTCGACAAGTTCATCCTCGAACTCGAGCTGCAACTCGCCGATCGGAATGTTCATATCCAGCTCGACGATGCCGCACGCCAGTGGCTGACGTCGAAGGGCTATGACAAACTCTATGGCGCGCGTCCGATGGGCCGCCTGATCCAGGAAAAGATCAAGCAGCCGCTCGCCGAGGAACTGCTCTTCGGCAAACTCGTCCACGGCGGCGAGGTGAAGGTGAAGATGAAGGCGGGCGAGGATGCCAAGGTCGGCAACCCGCTGGCTTTCGAAATCACCCCCGCTCCGCCCAAGGGCGGCAAGGGCAAAGGCAAGGCAAAGCCGAAGGCCGAGAAGGCGGCGGAGTAAATCCGTTGAATTTCTTGAGCGACGATGTTATAACCAACGTATGAACACGCCGCTCAAGATTACCAAAGTCGGCAACAGCGCCGCCGTTATCCTGCCCAAGGAACTGTTGGCGCGGCTGCGCGTATCGCTCGGCGATACCCTATATGCGACCGAGTCGCCTGATGGGTTTCGCCTGACGGCAGCCGATCCTGATTTTGAAGAAAAAATGGCCGCGGCCGAAGCGATCATGCGCGAAGATCGCGACATTCTTCGTGTTCTCGCCAAGTGAGTGACGATAAGCGGGTCGAGCCACGATGGCTCGGCGTCGATGTCGCCCTCGCAATTCATGAACGGCAATTGTCGGAGCATGGCGGCGTAGCGGGCGTTCGTGATCGCGGGATGCTGGAATCGGCGCTGGCCAGGCCGGCGAACCAATGGAATTATGGCGAAAATGATCCGGCGCAGCTCGCGGCGGCTTTTGCCTTTGGCATCGCCCGCAATCACCCTTTTGGTGACGGCAACAAGCGAACGGCGTGGGTGCTCGCGAGACTTTTTCTCGCCATTAACGGCCACAACCTCAGTTTTGAAGCGCAAGAGGCCATCGACGCGATGCTTGCACTCGCCGGAGGAACATTGTCGGAGGCCGAATTGGCCGACTGGTTCCGCCAACATCTCGCTTTTTGAACCTCCATCCCCTATATCACCCCCATGTACAATTATATCTCCGTGACCGCCGACGACGCCGGCGCCCCCGCTGCCGTGCGCGACGGCACGATCAAGCTGCACGATGCGACGGGCTTCGCGGGTATGCGCAAGGCTGGACAACTGTCGGCCGGCATTCTCGACGAGTTGGTTTCGTTCATCCAGCCCGGCGTCACGACCGGCGCGATCGACGACCTCGTGCGCGAACGAATGCTCGAAGGCGGCGGCATTCCCGCGACGCTAGGCTATCGCGGCTTCACGCATAGCTGCTGCACCAGCATCAACCATGTCGTGTGCCACGGCATTCCCGACGATCGGCCGCTCCGCGAAGGCGATATCGTCAATGTCGACGTCACCAGCATCATCGATGGCTGGCACGGCGACACGAGCCGGATGTATCTGGTCGGCGACGTTCCGATCAAAGCGCGGCGACTGGTCGATGTGACCTATGAATGCCTTATGCTCGGCATCGAGCAGGCGAAACCCGGCAACACGATGGGCGACGTCGCGCACGCGATCCAGACCCACGCCGAGCGTCACCGCTATTCGGTGGTCCGCGACTTCTGCGGCCACGGACTCGGACAGATGTTCCACGATGCGCCCGAAGTCGTTCACGCCGGACGTCCGGGGACCGGCCCGGAACTGAAGCCCGGCATGTTCTTCACGATCGAGCCGATGATCAACACCGGCAAATATGCGGTCAAGATGCTCTCCGACGGCTGGACCGCGGTGACGCGCGACCGGTCGCTGTCGGCCCAGTTCGAGCACAGCATCGGCATCACCGAGGACGGATGCGAAATTTTCACCGCGAGCCCGCAGGGATTGAACGCGCCGCCCTGGCAGTAGGCGGAACCGATTCCCCCTTGCACCCCCGTCCCTTTGCGAGCAGACTTGACGTTAACGTCAAGCAAGGCGGAGGGAGAGAGACATGGCGAAACGGGTGTGGACCGCCGCGCTGATGGGCAGCGCGGCACTGGTGCTGGCAGCATGCAACGCATCGACGAGCGGCGATGGCGACGCCGCGAGCAGCGTTTCGACCCTCGATCCCGCCGAGCAGGCCAGCGAAGCACTGCTCAAGACCGGCGGCAATGGCGACGACTGGGCCGGCATCGGTTACGGCTATGACGAGCAACGCTTCAGCCCGCTGACCGACATCAACGACAAGAATGTCGGCGATCTGGGGATCGCCTGGTACGCCGACCTCGACGATGCGCGCGGCCAGGAGGCGACGCCCGTGGTCGTCGACGGCATCCTGTACGTCAGCCATGCCTGGTCAAAGGTCGACGCGTGGAATGTCGCGACCGGCAAAAAGCTGTGGGCGTTCGACCCGCAGGTTCCGGGCGACCGCGCGGTCAATGCCTGCTGCGACGTCGTCAACCGCGGCGTCGCGGTGTGGGGCGACAAGGTCTTCGTCGGCGCGCTCGACGGCCGGCTGATCGCGCTCGACAAGAAAACGGGCAAACAGCTTTGGTCGACCCAGACCTTCGACGTCCGCCAGCCCTATACGATCACCGGCGCGCCGCGCGTCGTGAAGGACATGGTGCTGATCGGCAGCGGCGGCGCCGAATTCGGCGTCCGCGGCTATGTCACCGCCTATGACGCCGACACCGGCAAGCAGAAATGGCGTTTCTACACGGTCCCCAACCCCGACGGCCGCGCCGACAATGCCGCCAGCGACGATATCCTGGCGTCGAAGGCGAACGCGACCTGGTCGGACAAGGGCGAATGGAAGGAATCGGGCGGCGGCGGCACCGTGTGGGACGCGATCGTCTATGACAAGGATCTGGACCAGATCTATCTTGGCGTCGGCAACGGCAACCCGTGGAACCACGGCACCCGGTCGAACGGCGAAGGCGACAATTTATTCCTGTCCTCGATCGTCGCGCTCGATGCGAACACCGGCACCTATAAATGGCACTATCAGGAAACCCCGGCCGAAAGCTGGGACTATACGGCGACGCAACCGATCATCCTCGCCGAGCAGTCGGTGGACGGCAAGCCCGCCAAGGTGCTGTATCACGCACCGAAAAACGGCTTCTTCTTCACCATCGACCGCACGACCGGCAAGCTGCTCGGTGCCAAGCCCTTCGTCGACGGGATCAACTGGGCGACCGGCTATGACATGGCGACCGGTCGTCCGATCGAAAATCCGGACGCGCGCTTCTACAGGACCGGCAAGCCCTTTATCGCGATTCCCGGTGCGCTGGGCGCCCACAACTGGCATCCGATGAGCTACAATCCGAATACCGGTCTCGTCTATATCCCCGCGCAGCAGGTCCCGCAGGGCTATCTTCAGGACATGACCGAACTCGACAAGCGAAAGGTGCTCGGCTTCAACGTAGGGACCTCGCTTGCCGGTACGATGCTTCCCGATGATGCCGCCGCGTTCAAGGCCGCGATCGCGGCGACCACCGGCCGGCTCGTCGCCTTCGATCCGCGCGCCGGCACGGTCGCCTGGAGCGTCGATTATCCCGCCGCATGGAACGGCGGCACGATGACGACCGCGGGCAACCTCGTCTTCCAGGGCACCAGCCTCGGCCGCTTCCGCGCCTATGCGGCCGACACCGGCAAGCAACTCCTCGACCTCGACATGCAGTCGGGTATCGTCAGCGCGCCCTCGACCTTCCGCGTCGGCGGGGTGCAATATGTCGCCTTCATGACGAGCAAGGGCGGCGCCTTTCCGCTTGCAGCGGGGATCGCCGGCGGCGCGACGCGAAAAATCCCGAACATCCCGCGCCTCGTCGTGCTCAAGCTGGGCGGCGCGGTTACCCTTCCCGCGGCGCCGGCGACCAAGCTCGCCTGGAACCCGCCCGCGCCCATCGGGACGCCCGCACAGATCGCGGCGGGCAAGGCGCATTTCGGCCGCTATTGCCAGGTCTGTCACGGGGATAGCGCGATCGGCAACGGCTTCACCCCCGACCTGCGGGTTTCGGGCACGCTGGCAAGCGCCGACGCGTGGAAGAGCGTCTTGCTCGACGGCGCGCTGAAGGATCGCGGCATGGTGAGCTTTGCCAAGGTCCTGACGCCCGCCGACGCCGAAGCGATCCGCGCCTATGTGATCGAACGATCGAATTGGACAAAGAAGAATCTGCCCGACGCCGCGGCCCCCGTCGGACGATGACTGCTTAAATTTTGAGCATGCACGTCGCGCCATTGCCCAAAGACCGGGCAATGGCGCAACTTCGTGCCAAAAATCTTACCGAAAGCTTGCGATTCGCCAATTGGCACGGCTCTTGATTGATGCAAGATGGCGGCACACCGCACCGACTCGACGGGGGACCGGATCAGGCGCGCCTGGTTCGGCATTGACTGCGAACCGCGGTGACGAGCCCAAAGGGGGAAGACGTAAGTGAAGAAGATTGAGGCGATCATCAAACCGTTCAAGCTGGACGAGGTGAAGGAAGCGCTGCACGAGGTCGGGGTGAGCGGCATCACCGTCACCGAAGCCAAGGGCTTTGGCCGCCAGAAGGGGCACACCGAACTTTATCGCGGCGCCGAATATGTCGTCGATTTCCTGCCGAAGGTGAAGCTGGAGGTCATCGTCGACGACAATCTGGCCGAACGCGTCGTGGAAGCGATCGCCGCCGCGGCGCAGACCGGCCGCATCGGCGACGGCAAGATCTTCGTCATTCCCGTCGAAACCGCGCTGCGTATCCGCACCGGCGAGCGCAACGAAGACGCGCTCTAGACCCAGCCCAGTTCAACATCCCCGGACCGCCGGGATTTCATCGCAAGAAGGAAGTTTACGACCATGGCCACCAAGCCCAAGGACATCATCGCCCGGATCAAGGATAACGACATCGAGTGGGTCGATCTGCGCTTTACCGACCCCAAGGGCAAATGGCAGCATCTGACGATGTGCGCCGGCGTCATCGACGAGGACGCGCTCGAGGACGGCCTGATGTTCGACGGCTCGTCGATCGCGGGCTGGAAAGCGATCAACGAGAGCGACATGATCCTGAAGCCCGACCTCGACGCGGTGTACGACGATCCCTTCTCGGCGACGCCGATGCTCGTCATCTTCTGCGACATCGTCGAGCCCTCGACCGGCGAAGGCTATGCCCGCGACCCGCGCACGACCGCGAAGCGCGCCGAGGCCTATCTGGCCTCGACCGGCATCGGCGACACCGTCTATGTCGGCCCCGAAGCCGAATTCTTCATGTTCGACGACGTCCGCTTCGAAACCGGCTATAACAAGTCGGGCTTCGAGATCGACGATATCGAGCTGCCGACCAACACCGGCCGCAGCTATGAAGGCGGCAACCTAGCGCATCGTCCGCGCGCCAAGGGCGGTTACTTCCCGGTCGCACCGGTCGACAGCGCGGTCGACATCCGCGGCGAGATGGTTTCGACGATGCTCGAAATGGGCCTGCCCTGCGACAAGCATCACCATGAAGTCGCCGCGGCGCAGCACGAGCTGGGCCTGACCTTCGGCACGCTCACCGAAACCGCCGACCGCATGCAGATCTACAAATATGTCGTGCACCAGGTCGCCCATGCCTATGGCAAGACCGCGACCTTCATGCCGAAGCCGATCAAGGACGACAATGGCAGCGGCATGCACACCCACATGTCGATCTGGGAAAAGGGCAAGCCGAGCTTTGCCGGCAACGGCTATGCCGGGCTGTCGGACATGTGCCTTTATTTCATCGGCGGCGTCGTCAAGCATGCGAAGGCATTGAACGCCTTCACCAACCCGACGACCAACAGCTACAAGCGCCTCGTCCCCGGCTTCGAAGCCCCGGTGCTGCTCGCCTATTCGAGCCGCAACCGTTCGGCCTCGTGCCGCATCCCCTATGGCGCGGGCGCCAAGGCGAAGCGCGTCGAATTCCGCTTCCCCGACGCGATGGCGAACCCCTATCTCGCCTATGCCGCGCTGCTGATGGCGGGCCTCGACGGCATCCAGAACAAGATCCACCCCGGCGACGCGATGGACAAGAATCTCTATGACCTGCCGCCGGAGGAACTGGCCGACGTCCCGACCGTCTGCGGTTCGCTTCGCGAAGCGCTCGACAGCCTGACCGCCGATCACGACTTCCTGCTGAAAGGCGACGTGTTCTCGAAGGACCAGATCGAAGCCTATATCGAACTCAAGTGGGACGAGGTCTATGCCTTTGAGCAGACGCCGAGCCCGGTCGAGTTCGACATGTACTACAGCGCCTGATCGTCAACGATCAGCGACGCGTATGGGGCGTCCGGTCTGGGGGGACCGGACGCCCCTTTTCGTTTCAGCGAACCATCATCCCGCGCCGGCCGATCGCGACGAACGATCCGACAAGCAGCATCGCGGCCGGCACGGTGACGGCATCGACCGCGGTCAACCTCGCCCCGAAACCGAGCATGTCGGCGGCGGCCCACAGCGTCAGCGCCAACCAGCTGAGGCCGAACGCCCAAGCCGCACCCTCCAGCCCGAGTTGGTGATTGAGTTCGTCGACCAGCGAGTCATAGCGGACCACCATCCACCCGCCCGCCGCAAGCAACAGCACCAGCGCGGCAATCGCCACGCCAGCGGGAACCGGCCCATCGGGGAAATCGGGGCCGCGGGCGATCGCGAGCAGGGACAGGACAAGGCCGAGCAAGCCCATTGTCAGCGAAGAGAACAGAAGGCTGGAGCGGCCGTCGCACAGTTCTTCGGCATCGGCGACATTCAGCACCCGTGCCCCCGCGCCGGGAGCCGCCACACCGAATGCGACGAAAAGCCCGACCAGCAAATAGACGATTCCGACGCCGGCCAGCGCGATCCGCGACCCGCCCATCGCATCGAGCAGGCTGTCACCCGCCGCGTTCAGGAAAAGGGTCATTGCGCCGGCGCCGGCGATCATTCCGACCAGCGCGCCCAGCGCCGTTTTCTTCAACCCGCGCGTCCGCTCTTCGGTCATAGCCATGATCATCCTTTATCCTCCGGGGTCCAATGGTCGATGAACAGCTCGCGTACTTCGCGCCCGAACAGGCGCGCCATCCGCAAGGCAAGCGGCAGGCTGGGGTCATATTTGTCGGTTTCGACCGCGTTGATCGTCTGTCGTGACACGCCGAGGCGCCGGGCGAGTTCGCCCTGGCTCCAGCCCGCCGCTTCCCGATGATCGCGCACCCGATTTTCCAACTGCCACCTCTGTTTGTGTCAAGAGTTCTTTACAGGTCGATGCGAGACGGTGTCAAGAGCTCTTGACACAAACATCCCGAGGTCGATTACGCTTTGGTAAGTCCGGGCGGCTATACACAGCGCAGATTGGGGGGCTTTCCATGCTGCGTCACTTATTCCTGGTCGCTGCACTGGCGTTGGCCGGCGGGTGCGGCAAGGCGATCGAACTCGTCAACCAGACGCGCACCGTCGCCGCGCCGCGCGAGGACGTGTTCGCAAAGATGTTCGGCGACGACGGGGCTTTCGCCGGCCTGCCGCTTGTCACCAATGGCGGCTCGACGCGGCTTTATGAACTGGTCGTCGAAAAGGGCGAGCCCGGGTTCGAGCAGATCGCGCCGAAGCTGCGGCCCGACGCCTATAAGGTCAAGATCGCCGTCGCGATGGAAATCCCGCGCGAGGCGCATCTGATCTACAGCGTCGACGATGGCGCCCTGGCGACCGGCCTGAAATTCACCTTCGAAGAGTTGGCGCCCGACCGGACGCGGGTCGCCTTCACCGTCGACGATTTGTCGGGACACGATACCGACGGGCTCGCGGTGAACAGCGGCAAACTTCGCCGCGTCGCCCATGAGGCGCTGAAGAAGCTCGACGATTTCGACGAGGTCGACGACGCGGCCTGACGCGGGCCAAATCTTCGACGGAACTTCAGGCAGCGTCGGCCATTTCTTTGGCGGGGGACAATCCTTCAAAGGAGGCATCATGGCCACCCCCCTTACCGCTGCCGCCATCAACTGCTCACTCTCCGCGGGCGGCCGCGCAAGCTCGACCGACGCGATGATCGCGGTGCTTGCCGAACAATTCGCCGCGCACGACGTCACGGTCGCCGACCCGATCCGTATCGCCGCACACAATGTGAAATGGGGTGTGACGTCGAACGAGGGCCCGGATGACGACTGGCCGCAGATTCGCGAGGCAATCCTAGCCGCCGACATTTTGATCTTTGGCACTCCGATCTGGATGGGGCAGGCATCGAGCGTCGCCAAGCTGGCGCTCGAACGCATGGACGCCTTCATGGGCGAGACCGATGAGCAGGGCCGAATGCCGAGCTATTCGAAGATCGCGGTCGCCGCGATCGTCGGCAATGAGGACGGCGCGCACAATGTCACCTCGCAGCTTTTCCAGTCGCTCAACGACTGTGGCTGGACGATCCCCGCGGTCGCGGCCTGCTATTGGGTCGGCGAGGCGATGCACGGCACCGACTTCAAGGATCTCGACCACCGTCCCCAGCCCGTGACCAAGACCGCCAAGATGGTCACGGCGAACGCGGCGCACCTCGCGCGGCTGCTGAAGGAAGCGCCCTATCCGGGCTGACCGCTTGCCCCGTCGCGGGCGAGCGGCCAAAAGGGAGGCAAAGGAGTCTCCCGTCCATGAAATCGCTTGCCGCGCTGCTCGCTCTTCCGCTCGCCCTCGCCCTCGCCCTCCCGGCGCAGGCGAAACTGTCGCCGACGGAGGCGAAAATCGCGAAAACCGTGGCGGCCGAGCAGGAGCGCAACGTCGCGCTGCTCGAGCGGCTGGTGAACCAGAACAGCGGCACG
>CAZSMB010000086.1:0-10678 GCA_964607625.1 uncultured Sphingopyxis sp.
GCCCTTGCGGCGCCAAGCCCCCTCCCCCATATCGCGCGGCATGAGCGAACAGACCAGCGCCGCGCCGTGGCACGGCACCACCATCCTGACCGCCCGCACGCCCGAGAAGGTCGTCGTCATCGGCGACGGCCAGGTGTCGATGGGCCAGACGATCATGAAACCCAATGCGCGCAAGGTGCGCCGCCTGCACGACGGCAGCGTCATCGGCGGCTTCGCGGGCGCCACCGCCGATGCCTTCACCCTCTTCGAGCGGCTCGAGGCAAAGCTCGAACGGCACAACGGACAATTGCTGCGCGCCGCGGTCGAACTGGCGAAGGACTGGCGCACCGATAAATATCTGCGCAACCTCGAAGCGATGATGATCGTCGCCGACAAGGAGGTGACGCTCGTCATCACCGGCAATGGCGACGTGCTCGAACCCCAGGGCGGCATCGCCGCGATCGGATCGGGCGGCAATTACGCGCTGTCGGCGGCGCGCGCGCTTGCCGATTATGAAAAGGATCCGGAGGTGCTGGCAACGAAGGCGATGGCGATCGCTGCCGATATCTGCGTCTACACCAACGACCAGACCACCCTCGAAATCATCGACATCCAGGCCTGACCCCATGAACAAAGACTTGACCCCCAAGGCGATCGTCGCCGCGCTCGATACGCACATCATCGGCCAGGACGCCGCCAAGCGCGCGGTCGCGGTCGCGCTGCGCAACCGCTGGCGCCGCCAGCAGCTCGCGCCCGACCTGCGCGACGAGGTAAGCCCCAAGAACATCCTGATGATCGGCCCCACCGGCTGCGGCAAGACCGAGATTTCGCGCCGCCTCGCCAAGCTCGCCGACGCGCCCTTCATCAAGATCGAGGCGACGAAATTCACCGAGGTCGGCTATGTCGGCCGCGACGTCGAACAGATTGCGCGCGACCTGGTCGAGGAAGCGGTGCGGCTCGAAAAGGACCGCCGCCGCGAAGCGGTGCGCGGCGCCGCTGAGGATGCGGCGATGGAGCGCCTGCTCGACGCGCTGACCGGCAAGGGCGCGAGCGAGGCGACGCGCGAGAGTTTCCGCCAGCGCATCCGCGAGGGTCATCTCGACGACAAGGAGGTCGAGATCGAGGTCGCCGACGCGCCGAGCATGAACTTCGAGCTGCCCGGCCAGCCGGGTCAGATGAGCATGATCAACCTGTCGGACATGCTCGGCAAGGCGATGGGCGGCCCGCCCAGGAAGCGCCGCAAGCTGACCGTTCACGAAGCCGCGACGCGCCTGATCGAAGAGGAGCAGGAAAAGCGCCTCGACCAGGACGATGTCGCGCGCGTCGCGCTCGCCGATGCCGAAGCCAACGGGATCGTCTTTCTCGACGAGATCGACAAGATCGCGGTGAGCGACGTGCGCGGCGGTTCGGTAAGCCGCGAAGGCGTCCAGCGCGACCTGCTGCCGTTGATCGAGGGCACGACCGTCGCGACCAAATATGGCCCGATGAAGACCGACCATGTCCTCTTCATCGCGAGCGGCGCGTTCCACGTCGCCAAACCGTCGGATCTGCTGCCCGAGTTGCAGGGCCGCCTGCCGATCCGCGTCGAACTCGGCGCGCTCAGCGAGGAGGATTTCGTCCGCATCCTGACCGAGACGAAGGCCGGCCTTCCCGAACAATATGCCGCGCTGATCGCGACCGAAGGCGTCACGCTCGATTTCCAGCCCGAGGCGATCGCGCGCGTCGCGAAGCTCGCGGCGGAGGTCAATGAAAAGGTCGAGAATATCGGTGCCCGCCGTCTCCAGACGATGATGGAGCGGCTGGTCGAGGAAATCAGCTTCACCGCAGAGGATCGCGGCGGCGAAACGCTAACCGTCGACGCCGCCTATGTCGACAGCCAGCTCGCCGATGTCGTCGGCGACACCGACCTCAGCAAATATGTGCTCTGACCCGCGTCGGGGCCGCCGCCGGCGATCCGGCGGCATTTCCTCCGGTCGTTCGCCGAACTTCATTTGACTCGGCCGCACGGTCGATGCGAAGAATGCCTCCGGCACGGTCCCGATGGGTTGCAGGCGACCGGCACGGAGACAGTAATGGCAGACGAAATGGTCGCCGATCAGGGCGAACTGGCGATTACGCGCACCGGCGACAAGCTCAGGCTTGCGCGCGAAGCGGCGGGGTTGTCGCTCGCCGACGTCGCGTCGCGGACGCGGATCACCCAGCGCCATCTCGAGGCGATCGAGAAGTCCGATTTTTCCGAACTGCCCGGTCGCACCTACGTCACGGGCTTCGCGCGCGCCTATGCCCGCGCGGTCGAGCTGCCCGAGGCCGAGATCGGCGCCGCGGTGCGCCGCGAGCTCGAGGAAGAGGATTATGCCGCGCGCCCGGCTTATGAGGCCTATGAGCCGACCGACCCCGCGCGCCTGCCGACCGCCCGCCTAGCGTGGACTCTCGCGATCGTCGCCGCCCTGCTCGTTTCCGCCTATGGCGTCTGGCGCTTCCTGTCGGTCGAGCCCGACGACGCGCTGATCGCCGCGCAGAATGCCGACGCCGACGCGTCGGAAGCCCCCGCGGCCACCGCCGATGCCCCCGCAGCCACGGCAAAGGGTGCCGCGGGGCCGGTCGCGGTCGACGCGCCGGTCGTACTGACCGGCCTGTCGGAAGTCTGGATCGGCTTCGACGATGCCACCGGCAAGACCGAAAACTGGCGGACGCTGGACCCCGGCGAAACCTATGAGGTGCCCCCCGCCTATATTCGGCAGTTCACGTTGCGGACCAGCATTCCGCAAGCGATCAAGGTGACCGTCGGCGGCCGCGACGTCGGACAGATCGGACCCGCCGATACGCTGGTAAAGGGCATTTCGTTGAAGCCCGCCGACCTGCTCGCACAGGGTGCAAGCGGCGACGGAACCGGCGCGCCGGCGCGCTGATCGCTCAAGATTCCGTCACAATCGGGCCTTTTACAGGCGCGGCGCACCGAAAGGGGTTTGCGCTCGCGGCCTTCGCGGCGTTATGGAAACCCCTCATGGTTAATGGTGGGGGCTGACAGAAGGATGGCAATGCGACAGATTTTTGTGCGGGGAACGGCCGCGGTCGCTTTGATGGCGGCGATTTCGCCGGCCCAGGCACAGGACAATGCGATCGACAAGCGCGTCGAGCGGCTCGAAAAGGAAATGCGCGCGGTCCAGCGCAGCGTTTTTCCGGGGGGCAGCCCGGCCTTCTTCGAAGGCGAAATCGCGCCCGACAACACGCCCGGCGAGCGAGTGAAGAGCGCCGCGCCGGTGATCGACCTGACCGCGCGCGTCGACGCTCTCGAAGCCCAGCTGCGCTCGCTGACCGGGCAGAGCGAGCAGAATGCCTATCAGCTTCGCGAGCTGGAAAAATCCTTCACCGCCTACAAGGCCGAAATGGACAAGCGGTTCGCCGCGCCCGCCGCCGCCGATACGGCTCTCGTTCCCGCGGTGAAGCCGACGACGACCGCTGCGGCCCCCGCGACCACGCCCGCCCGGAAGCCGGCGGAAAAGCCCGCTGCCTCGGGCGGCGACGCCGACCGGCTTGCGCTCGTGAAAAAGGTCGAGATCCCCTCGACCGGCAACGAGGTCGAGGATGCCTATACCTATGGCTTCCGCCTGTGGGACGCGAAACTCTATCCGGAGGCAGAGGCGCAGCTCAAGCAGGTGGTCACCAAATGGCCGCAGAATAATTGGGCGAGCTATGCGCAAAACCTGCTCGGCCGCGCCTATCTCGACGAAGGCAAGCCCAGCCTCGCCGCGGTGGCCTTCTACAATAATTACAAGGATCGGCCGAGCGGGCCGCGCGCCCCGCACAGCCTGATGTACATGGGGGTCGCCCTCACCAAGCTCGGGCGCAAGGCCGACGCCTGCAAGGCGTTCCGCGAGCTTGACGAGGTTTATGGCGACAAGGCGCCACAGGATGTTCGCGATGATGCCGCCGCGGCAAAAACAAAAGCCGGCTGCTGAGGGCGACGCGGTCGAGCGCTTCGGCGCCGCCCTCGCCGCGCTCGCCGGCCCGGACTGGCAGCACGCCCATTATGGCGTCGCGGTCTCGGGCGGTCCCGACAGCATGGCCCTGCTCTGGCTGATGACCTCGCTGCTGCCCGGACAGGTGCAGGCGGCGACGGTCGATCATGGCCTGCGCGCCGGATCGGCGGACGAGGCGCGGATGGTCGCGGGGTTTTGCGCCCGCGAACATATCCCGCACAGCATCCTTCATCCGCCCGCCCCGATCGCCGGATCGCTTCAGGCTGCGGCGCGCGCCGAACGCTACCGCCTGATCGATCAATGGCGCGAAGCCCATGCGATCGACCATATCGTGACCGCGCACCATGCCGACGATCAGCTCGAAACCATGATTATGCGGCTGAACCGCAGCAGTGGCGTCGGCGGCCTCGCCGGCGTGCGCGGCCGCAATGGCGCGGTGCTGCGTCCGCTGCTCGGCTGGCGTCGCGACACGCTGACCGCGCTGGCATTGGATGCGGATCTGCCGATCGTCGACGACCCGTCGAACAGCGATGCCCGCTTCGACCGGGCCCGGTTGCGCAAGGCGCTCGTTTCGCAGACCATTCTCGACCCACAGGCGGTCGCGCGCTCGGCCCATTGCCTTTCGGAAGCCGACGCCGCGATCGACTGGGCGGTGGACCGGGCCATCGCGGCGTGGCCCGACGCCGCCGATCCGTCGGTGATCCGCGACGAAGCCTATCCGGCGGAGATTTTCCGCCGGGTGGTAGCGCGCCGCCTTCACGCCAACGACCCGCGCCTCGCGCTGCGCGGCCACGCCCTCGACGGCGTGATCGCCGCGATGAAGGCGGGCAAGCGCGCGATGGTGGGCGCGCTCCTGGTCGACGCGGCAAAAGGCGGCGGCGGGTCGATGTGGCGCATCTCCGCCGCGCCTCGCCGAAAAAGCCGCGATCGGGCATAAGCCCTCATTGTCATTTAACCGGAACATCCTATCTTGAGCCAAAGAGTCGCGGCGTGTCGCGACCCATATGTGCGCAATTGGAAAGTTTCCGCATGCAGGACGACAAGGAACCGCAGGGCAATCCCTGGATGAAGAGCGTGATGATCTGGAGCGGCATCCTGCTTGCCATGCTCCTCGTCGCCTCGATGTTCGGCGGCGCTGCGCAGCCGGCGGGGGAAACCCTCGCCTATTCCGAATTCCGGCAAAAGGTCGAAGAAGGCAGCGTCAAGCAGGTCGTCCTGTCCGACGATCGCGTCACCGGCGAACTGTCGAACGGCGACCGCTTCACCGCGAATGTCGTCCGCGATCCCGAACTGCTCAAGCTGCTCAACGACAATGGCGTCAAATATGACGGAAAGCCGACGGAAACCGGCAATATCTGGATGTATTTGCTTATCCAGTCGCTGCCTTTCCTGCTGATCCTCGGTATCGCCTTCTTCGTGTTCCGACAGGTTCAGAAGAATAATGGTTCGGGCGCGATGGGTTTCGGCAAATCGCGTGCCAAGATGCTGACCGAAAAACAGGGCCGCGTGACCTTCGACGACGTCGCCGGGATCGACGAGGCGCGCGAGGAACTCCAGGAAATCGTCGAATTCCTCAAGGACCCGACCAAATTCTCGAAGCTCGGCGGCCAGATTCCGAAGGGCGCGCTGCTCGTCGGTTCGCCCGGCACCGGCAAGACGCTGCTCGCCCGCGCGATCGCGGGGGAGGCCGGCGTTCCATTTTTCACCATCTCGGGCTCCGACTTCGTCGAAATGTTCGTCGGCGTCGGCGCCAGCCGCGTCCGCGACATGTTCGAACAGGCGAAGCGCAACGCGCCGTGCATCGTCTTCATCGACGAAATCGACGCGGTGGGCCGCCACCGCGGCGCCGGGCTCGGCAACGGCAATGACGAGCGCGAACAGACGCTGAACCAGTTGCTCGTCGAAATGGACGGGTTCGAGGCGAACGAGGGTATCATCATCGTCGCGGCGACCAACCGCCCCGACGTGCTCGACCCCGCGTTGCTGCGCCCGGGCCGCTTCGACCGCCAGGTCGTCGTGCCGCGCCCCGACATCGAGGGACGCCACAAGATCCTCCAAGTGCATACGCGCAAGAAGCCGCTGGCCCCCGACGTCGACCTGCGCCGCATCGCACGCGGCACCCCGGGCTTCTCTGGCGCCGACCTCGCCAACCTCGCCAACGAGGCGGCGCTGCTCGCGGCGCGCAAGGGCAAGCGCCTGATCGCCTCGAACGAGTTCGAGGAAGCCAAGGACAAGGTGCTGATGGGCGCCGAGCGCCGGTCGATGGTGATGACCGAGGACGAAAAGAAGGCGACCGCCTATCACGAGGCCGGCCATGCGCTCGTGTCGATCCACGTCGAACATAACGACCCGCTGCACAAGGTGACGATCATCCCCCGCGGGCGTGCGCTCGGCGTCACCTGGAACCTGCCCGAACGCGACCGTTTCTCGATGAGCATGAAACAGATGAAGGCGCGGCTTGCGCTCTGTTTCGGCGGCCGCATCGCCGAACAGCTCATCTATGGCAAGGAAGAGCTGAACACCGGCGCATCGAACGACATCCAGCAGGCGACCGACATGGCGCGCTCGATGGTCATGGAATATGGCATGTCCGAAAAGCTCGGCTGGCTGCGCTACCGCGACAATCAGGACGAGGTTTTCCTCGGTCACAGCGTCTCGCGGGCGCAGAATATGTCAGAGGAAACCGCGCGCCTGATCGACGCCGAAGTCCGCCGCCTCGTCGAAGAGGGCGAGGGTGTCGCGCGCCAGGTGCTGACCGACCATCTCGACGAGCTGCATCTGCTCGCCGGGGCGCTGCTCGAATATGAAACGCTGTCGGGCGAAGAGGCGCGCCGCGCCATCGCGGGCGAGGATATCGGCCGCGACGACGATCATGGCAAGGCTGCGAATCCCGTCCAGGGTCATGCCGGCGGCCTGCCGCAGATCAAGCGCAAACCGCGCCCGTTCGGCGGCCCCAACCCGCAGGGCGCCTGACATTCCGGCAAGGGGGGCATGCCCGGGCGCCGGGGCGCGGATAGCCCCCGCCCTGTTTGCCGGACTTTTGCTGTGCGGCATGGCCCCCGGCGACATGAGCGTCGCGGCCTTTCTCGCCCGCGCCAACAACATCATGCGCCTCGGTCCGCTCGCGGCGGTCACGCCCGAAGCCTATCGGCTGAAGAATGAAGTGATCGCGACCGCCAAACGGTACAAGGCGCGGATCGACGCGCAGCAGCGCGCGGGCCACAAGACGTCGAGCTGCCCGCCCGACACCGGAACGCTGACGCCAGAGGAATGGCTCGCCCATCTCAACAGCTACCCGGCCAGCGTGCGCGGCAAGCTGTCGGTCTATCGCGCGTTCGATGCGCTGATGAAGAAACGCTATCCCTGCCCGTCCTGATGCGCCACTATGGCGGCCGGACCAGTGGGAGATCGCCATGAAACTTCGTCTTTTTCTTGCCGCAAGCCTGTTGCTCGCAGGGGCGGCACCCGCAACCGCGCAGGACGGCAGCGCGCTGACCATCAAGACCGAACTTGAAAAGCTGACGCCGGGGGCCGATGGCGCGGCACCCGCGAAAACCTACGTCGATCCCGGCACCGTCGTCCCTGGCGACCGCATCCGCTACACGCTGACCTTCCATAACAAGGGGACCCGGCCCGCCGCGGGAGTCAATCTGGTCGATCCGATCCCCGATGGCATCCTGTTCGAGGAAAGCGCCGATCCCGAAGGCTTCGCTGTCTCGGTAGACGGCGGCAAGAGTTTCGGGCCGCTCGCGACCGCTACGGTCGCCTCGGACGGCGCCGTGCGCGCGGCCACCGCGGCCGACGTCACCCATGTCCGCTGGCAACTCGCGGCGCCGGTGCCGGCGGGCGGCAGCCACTCGGTCGCCTTCTTCGGTCGCGTCAAGTAGCGACGCGCGAAAGAGCGGACCCATGACGATCTATTGCGATGAATCGGGCGGGCTCAACGCGGGCGCGATGACCTTTGCCGCGGTGATGCTGACCCCCGAAACGGCGGCGTCGATCCACGCACGCTTTCGCGCCGTCACCGGCCTGCGCGGCGAACTCAAGGGCAGCCGCATCAGCCTGACCGAACGCGCCTACCTGCTCGAGCTGTTCGATCGCGCCGGCGGACGCGCCTGGGTCGCCACCGCCGACAGTGCGAAGGTCAAGGGGACGGGCGACGGCACGGTCACCGACCTCGAACTCTATGCCGCGCTGCTCGACAGCGCGATCGGCCACTGGCTGCCCGAAACCGGCGGCGTCTGCTCCGACGTGGTGATCGACGACGGGCGTTATGATCCCGCGATCCTGGGCCGCGTCCGCGACGCGATCCAGGCCGGGCTCGCCGGGTGGGGCACCGCATCGCTCGCCGACAGCCGCCGCAGCGAGGGCGTCCAGATCGCCGATGTCGTCGCGAACAGCTGCTACAATATCGCTGCGCATTCGCCGCGCGCGCGGCGGATCGGGATCATTCTCGAACCGATGCTCGCCTCACGCGCGATCCGCATCGCCGAACTGACCGGCCTCGCCTGAATCAGGGACTAGCGGCCACACAAAAACCGGCGGCCACACAAAAAAGGCCGCGGTTTCCCGCGGCCCCTTTGTCGTCATTGTCCTCGACAAATCAGTCGAAATCGCCCCCTCCACTCGCCGGGCTGCGCGGCGGAGCGGCGGCGGTGAGGCGAAGCGCCTCGGCCGAACGGCTGATCGAGCTGATTTCGTCAGGCGTATCATCATCGTCGATGACCACCTTTTGCAGCGAACCGACGAGCGAATCGTCCAGATCCTGCGGGCGGATCGTCTGTTCGGCAATTTCGCGCAGCGCGACGACAGGATTCTTGTCGCGGTCGCGATCGATCGTCAGCTCCGAGCCGCCCGAGATTTCACGAGCGCGGTGGGCCGAAAGCAGCACCAGATCGAAGCGGTTGGAAACTTTGTCGACACAATCTTCGACGGTAACGCGAGCCATGATAATTCCTTGATTGCGGGAGAGGCCGTTTGCCGACGGCTTGCCAAGCGCTGCGCGCTAGCAGGGAGGGTATGGAATGTCAATGTAAGCGCCGGGCTTGCCCGGAACAAGAGGCCGCGCCTATGGCGGGAGAGATGACGACATCCGCCGCTCCCGCCTCCCCGGCCGACCCCTGGACGGCAAGCGTGGCCAACCACGACCTGGAGCTGGTGTTCGACGGCGCACAGCGGCTCGAAAGGCTTCGCGCGCTGGTCGACGGCGCGACCCGCAGCATCGACATCGTCATGTATATTTTCGATGACGACCCGGCCGGACGCGAAATCGTCGACCGCCTCGTCGCCGCCGCGCGTCGCGGCGTCTGCGTTCGGGCAGTGATCGACAGTTTCGGATCGTCGGACACGCCCGACAGCCTGTTTGCGCCGTTACGCGATGCCGGCGGCGCCGTAACCTTCTTTTCGCGGCGCTGGCGATCGAGCTACCTGATCCGCAACCATCAGAAACTCATCCTGATCGACCGGCGCGTCGCCGTAACCGGCGGCTTCAACATCGCGCGCGACTATCTGAGCGCCCCGCGCGGCGATTGCTGGTTCGACCTCGGTTTGATCGTCGAGGGCCCGAGCGTCGCGCAGGCGGTTCGCTGGTTCGAGCAAATTCACGCCTATGCGCTGAACAGCGACGGCAAATTACTCATCCTACGCCGCATGATCCGCGAATGGCCGGCGGAGAACGGCGCGATGACCTGGCTCGTCGGCGGCCCGACACAGCGCCTTTCGCCCTGGGCGCGCGCCGTGCGCGGCGATCTGGAAGGTGCAATGCGCCTCGACATGGCGATGGCCTATTTCTCACCCGGCCAGGGCATGCTGCGGCGACTTGGCCGCGTTGCACGACAGGGGCGCGCGCGCTTTGTTATGGCGGGCAAATCGGACAATGCCGCGACGATCGGCGCCTCCCGCCTGCTGTACGGCTATCTGCTGCGAAAGCAGGCAGAAATATGGGAATATCGCCCCTGCAGGCTGCACATGAAGCTGATCGTCATCGACCATGTCACATATATCGGCTCGGCCAATTTCGACGCGCGCAGCCTGTTCGTGAATGTCGAGATCATGCTGCGCATCGCCGATGCCGATTTCGCCGCGCGGATGCGCGCCTTCGTCGCCGGGCTCGAGGATCAATGCGAGGTCGTGACCCAACAGACGCACCGGGCGCGCGCCGGATTGCTCACGCGCTTGCGCTGGGCGCTGGCGTGGTTCGTCGTCGGCGTTGCGGACTATACGGTATCGCGTCGGCTCAATTTCGGACTCACCGAGCCCGATCTCGAAGCGATCTGATCAGTCCTTCCAGCCCCAGAACAGGAAACAGGGCGGGACGTTGACCCATTCGAACGCGTCGTCGATGCGCTTGAAATGCGTCGCGAGGAAATCGCGCGCCCGGGCCCGGAACTGATAGACCAGAAACGCGCCGCCCGGGCGCAAAACGCGATGGGTCGCCGACGCGATCGCCGGACCGACACCCGCGGGCAGGGTCGAAAACGGCAGGCCAGACAGCACATAATCGGCGTGATCGAAGCCGTGCGCGCGCACGATCTCCTCGACATCCGCGGCCGACCCGTGGACGGCCACGAAACGGCTGTCGCGGATATCCTTCTTCAGATAGTCGATGAAATCCTCGTTTGTGTCGATCGCGATCAGCGTCGCGTCGCCCGCAAGGCGTTCCAGAACCGGGCGGCAAAAGGTGCCGACGCCGGGGCCATATTCGACGAACAGCTTCGTAT